>JAAYCJ010000289.1 GCA_012729815.1 Phycisphaerae bacterium
ACCAGCGGGAGCGGACCGTCCTGGCGCAGCGGTCGAAGAAAATAGAACGGGATCCGGTATCCCGGTTCGGTCTCGATCGTCCACTCCTCTCGGATGTGGTCATCGAGCATCTCCTCGCCCAGTTTGCGGGGGGCCAGATCGCAGCGTCCAGCCTGCTCGATCCGGTCCAGCCCCAGGGCCGCCCGAAGGCGGGGACGAAACGCCCGCTGCCAGGACTCCACGTCCTGCGGCGTCCGGCCGCGAAAGGCAAACTCGCGGGCGACGCGCTCGGCCAATACGTGAACGTAGTTGTCGGAGTTGAATTCGCTGCTCATGAAGGTCTCCTCTCGGTTTCGAGTGCCGCGTGAGTCTCACTCTAGCGGGCCCGGCGTCCGAATCAACCCTGTAAAAATGGAACACGTCCGCTCCGGAGGAGGCAGCGGACGTGTGCCAAACCGAGTAGAATCGAATGGTCAGCCTGCTATCCGGTTCAAGCGAACCGTCGCCGGACCAGGGCGAGAGCGGCCAGCAGGATCAGGCCGCTGGCCGGTTCCGGAACAGGGTTGGGCGGATAGGAGTCCCAGCCGAAAGCCGGGCTCCAGCCGTCCCAGTCACCGTCGTGAACGATCCGGTCGGCGCATCCGATCACGGGCGCCGTCCAGCCGGTGGCGTCCGTGCGGGTCCAGTAGCTCCACCAGTCCTCGTTGACTTCATCCCAAATGTAGGTGCCGTCGTGGCCGTCATAGCCGATCTGCCTGACAAAACCGCCGGACTCGGTCAGGACCACCGAGGTGTCCGCCATGAGTGCGTACAGCAGGTCCAGGCCCGTCACCGGGCTCTCTTCATCATCGATGAAATAGACGCCAAAGGCGTATTCGTTGCCCATGCTGTTCGTGTCGTAATCGACAATCACGGCCGCCAGGGAATCCGACGCGGTAGCCGTTCCGATGTACGCGTATCCCGAGATGTCCAGGTCCTCCATGGTGTAGCCCGAGGCGCCAACGCCGAGAGCCGCCACCGCCAGTATGCACACAAGGCTTTGCACTTTGTCTACCATCTTCATTTCCTCCACGAGAGTTGGGTGTGTGTTCAATCCGCGATTTACTCTCTCTCATCCTTCCTGATTCCTGTTGCCGAATGCCTGATGTTTCAGATCGCCGGTTCACCTCCTGGTTCTGACCACAAAAAAAGCCCGACCTCGCGGAAGGTCGGGCTCTGTGCGCGTTGCGCAAAAGAAATCCCGCAAACTCAGACCGCGAAGTTTGCCACGGATATCGCATCGACTGCCCGGGAGGTCTTCTGGCTTGCGTTTCATCCTACCGGCCGCACCTTCCCATCCCGAGGTTTCGGGACAGTGGTATCTTTGCGGCTTTCGTCCACGCTCACAGCGGCGGGTCCGCGAGGGATTTGCACCCTGCTTCCCTGTCCGAGCTTCGCATTCGTCAAATTGTCAATGGTCATCAAGATAGCGGTTTGGCTGGGGGAGTCAAGGGGAATCTTCAAAAACCACGCAGCGGCAAATTCCGGTGATTTGCCCTCCGCTTGATCGCGCGGCATCATCGAGCTAGAATTGGCCGACAGACGCATCCTGGAGGATTGGCCATGGACACCGTTTTCCGGGCGTCGTTTTCGCTTCTGATCGTTTTGCTCGTGCCGATAGTCGGCTACGGCCAGAGCACGCAACCGGACCTCGTCAGCGCTCAACTGCTGGGCGATGTGGATGCCGTGGCGGCCGGTGCGGAGTTTCGTCTGGCGGTCTTGCTGAAGATCAAGCCCGGCTGGCACATCTACTGGAAGGACTCCGGCGACGCAGGTGTCCCCACCAGCGTGCGCGTGACGTTGCCGGAGGGTTTCCGCGCCGAGACTCCGCGCTGGCCGGTGCCCAAGACGTTCACCGAGGCCGGCGGCATCGTTTCATACGGCTACGAAAATGAGGCGCCGTTGGTCCTGACGGTTCACGCGCCACAGCGGCTGGTGGATGGCGCGACGCGACGTTTCTCGGCCGAGGTGACATGGCTGGCCTGCGCGGACCGCTGCGTGCCCGGGTCGGCGAAGGTGCACTTGGATCTGCCCGTTTCCGGCGAACCTCAGCCGGCGAACGCCGAACGCGTTGCGGCGTGGGAAAAGCATCTGCCGGTCCTTGCCGACGCCCCCAACTCACCGGCCAGGGCAATGGTGACCAGCACCCACAGGCAACCGGCGAATCAGAACGTGCAGATGTCGCTGAACTGGAACCGGCCGCTGCGGAAGGTGGAGTTCTACCCGCCGGTGCACCCAGCCCTCAAGATCGATCGCGACAGTGTCACCATCGAGACGAACAAGCGGGCAACGCGAATCCGGTTCGAAGCCGGTCTGATCGGCGACGCCAAGACCCTTAAGGAGACACTGGACGCACTGGTGGTCTGGACCGACCGGAAAGGCCTGCGGCACGGTCTGGAGATACCGGTGGACTTCGATCTGAAACGTTCACCGTAGGAGACAAAACCATGCTCAGACGCACACTGGCGATGGGAGTGATGCTCGCCGCCGTTCTGGCGATCGGCTGCGAACAGGAGAGGCAGCCGCCCGCCCCGGCGGACGAGCCGCCGCGGGAGGCAGCCGCTCCCGCCGTCGAGCATGCGACTGCGACGGCGGCCATCGGTGAACCGGCCCCGGACTTTGTGCTCGAGGACTGGAGCGGTCGGCGGATCGGCCTGACGGGCCATGCCGGCGACATCGTCGTCCTCGAATGGATCAACCCGGACTGCCCGTTCGTCCAGCGGCACTACAAGGAAGGGACGATGGCCCGACTGGCCGCCAAGTACGCGGATCGCGGCGTGGCGTGGCTGGCGATCAACAGCACCCACTACATGGGCCGCGGTGGCAACCAGCGTTGGGCCGAGCAGTACGAACTGCCCTACCCGATTCTGGAGGACCGCCGCGGAATGGTCGGCCGCCTCTACCAGGCGAAGACCACGCCGCATGTGTTCATCATCGATCGCGAGGGCGTCCTGGTCTACGCCGGAGCGATCGACAACGATCCGGCCGGAGTCAAGCCGCCCGACGAGCGGGTCAACTTCGTCGATCGCGCGTTGACCGAAATGGCCGCAGGCCAGCCGGTGACGATCCCCGAGAGCAAGCCCTACGGCTGTTCGGTCAAGTACACCGAATGAACCGGCTGTCTGCCTTCCGCATCGTCATGGATCGATCAGGCCCTGCTGGTCCAGAACATCGTATGCCCCAGTGGGCATGGCGGTCGACGCCGAGGAAGCGCGTCTGATCCTTTCCAGCAGTTCTGTCGACAGTGGCGCGTCTCGCACAATATGACCGCACCGCTCCATCTCTTCAAGCCAAGCAAGGGGCCTGACGCGGGCATGAGCGAAACTGACATACGAATCATGCCTCAGCCACGGGTGCTCGTGCCCGCGAACGGGGCACGACGCGTCGCCGCTGATGGCGTTGGTGGTGAAGTTGACCAACACTACGTTTTCCGGGTCAACGGCCGGGTCAGAAATGATCATGTGAAGGTGCGTGTCGATGTGATGGCTAGGATCACAGAAGGTATCCCCGGCCGAGAAACTCACGAAGTCTTCTCCGCCTCGGATTTCACCGGGAGTTCGAACAATCGCGCGATAGACCGCTCCTCCTCCGCTGCTTCCAGGATCTCCTTGAGCCGATCATTCTGTCCAATGGCTTCCAGGATGTCCGGCAGAGGAATGCGTCTTGAGGAATCACCCGGGTCGTTCTTTCGCCACTCCGGCAACTCGTGGGTCTTCTCGACGAGTTCCCACTCATCCATCGAGGCGAAATCCCTGCTCACACCGTGCAAGATGTCGATTTCCGCCCGCGACAGCGCAGCGTTGCCTGGATCGTGCACCAACTGGATTTCGTAGTTGACTTTCTGAATGTGCCTAAACAAATCCGCTGATCTGGCGTGTTTGTCGTTGATCATGTCAAGTGTTCGGCTCAGCACAGGGCCCCGCTTCATGGCCACCACGCGGTCGCCGGTGATCGGACGGCCCATCTGCGCCAACGACTTCCGGTCAGCGAGGTAAAGGAGCTTCAGAAGACGCATGTAGTTGTCGGTGCGGTTCTCCGACTGCCGCAACAGCACCGCAATTGCCTGCAGCGTTTTTTCAAAGTTGAACCGAAATGGATCGCTCATGGCGGCCTCCCAGCTTTTCTTTAATGTTACTCATCATTCGTCATGATGTCAAGTGCGTAGGCGGTCCCCTTCTCAGACCGCCTTGACGCTGGGAAGAGAGTCCCAGTTGGTGGTGAAGCGAGCGGACCGTCGGCCCGAGCGCAGCCGCCAGCGCTGACAGAGGCCGGCGGCGCCGTAGCGGACCGCGCCGGCTCCGAAACGTTCGTTGAGCCCGTCGAGGGTGCGCATCAGGTCGTTTGATCGCTGGTCGCCGCCACCCACGAACAGGTGCCGCTGGACCTGATCGGCCGGTGCCAGTTCGGTGAGCATGACTCCGGCCTTCTTGTACGACAGACCGTCACGGAACAAATCGACTACGCCGCGCAGAGTGTGGCGGAGCAGTTCACGCGTGTCGTCGGTGGCCACCTCAAGCCGCATCGTCGTCGAGCGGACGTAGTGCTTGTCGCGGAAGCGATCGGTCATGAGGAAGACGGTCAGGACGGAGGCGGCAAGCTTCTCGCGGCGGAGTTTCTCAGCCGCTCGCGAGGTGAACGCGGCGATCGCCTCCTGCATCTCATGCAGCGTCTGGACCGCCTGCCCGAACGAGCGAGAGACGGTAATCCCCTTCTTGGCGGGCGGCGCCAGTTCGAGCGGCAGGCACGGGATGGCCCGCAGTTCCCAGACCGTCCGCAAACCCACGATGCCCATCCGGCGGCGGATCCAACCGTCGTCGGCGTCGCGAAGCTGACGGGCGTTCCGGATGCCGGCCTCGTTGAGCATCCGGGCGTAGGCGGACCCGACGCCCCAGACGTCCTCGACCGCGACCCGCGAAAGGGCCTGGTCGCGATACGGCGAGGCGGCCAGGTTCAGCACGCCGTCGGCTTTGTCCGAGCGTTTCGCGATGCGGTTGGCGATCTTGGCCAGCGTCTTGGTCTCGGCGATGCCGACCGAGACGGGAATGCCGGTCCAGCGATGGACGGTCTGACGGATCCGCCGGCCATAGTCGTCAAGCTCAGTATGCCGCTCAATACCGGAGAGATCCAGGAACGCCTCGTCGATCGAATAGACTTCGATGTTCGGCGTGAAGCTCGCCAGCGTCTCCATCACCCGGGCCGACATATCACCGTAGAGGGCGTAGTTGGACGAGTGGACGGCCACGCCGTGGGCGGCAAGGAACTCACGCACCTTGAACATCGGCGCCCCCATCTCGACGCCCAGCGCCTTGGCCTCGTTGGAGCGGGCGATGATGCAGCCGTCGTTATTGGAAAGCACCACCACCGGACAACCGTCAAGCTTCGGATCGAAGACCCGTTCGCACGAAACGTAGAAGTTGTTGCAGTCAACCAGCGCGACGAGTGATGCCATGACTCGCTCCCCTCAGACCTTGTGAATAACCGCGGTAACCACTCCCCAAATCTCGAAATCCGCCTCCTCGGCCACCTCGATGGCCGGGTAGACCGGATTGGCCGGCTGAAGGACCACCCGCCCCGCCGTCAGACGCAGGCGCTTGACGGTAAACTCGCCGTCCAGCACGGCCACCACCACGTGGCCCGAGCGGCTTCGAACCGCCCGATCGACCACCAGGATGTCCCCGTCGTGGATGCCCGCTTCGATCATGGAGTCCCCTGCCACCCGGACGAAGAACGTGGCCGACGGATGCCGGACCAGGTACGCGTTCAGGTCGAGCTTGCCCTCGATGTAGTCGTCGGCGGGCGATGGGAAACCCGCCTGCGTACACCCGCCGAATAGGGTGATCTGGTAACTCGTCTTTCCGCAGGTCCGATAAATGCATCGAACGGACCTCCGGTTCTCGCCTCCAACCTCGTCTTGCAGCCCATTCACGTGTTCGATCCCCTGTTCTGTCAACGACTTAGGCCGACCGCCGACAACCGGCAACCATACCTAACGTGCGTTAGTATACTGATGACCAATCGAGGTGTCAAGCATTACAGTAACATTCATAAATTACATTGCGTTGCCCATATGGACGTGGTAACATCCGATGGACGCTTTGGAAGGATCGACGCTATGAAGGATTTCCGGATTCGCCAGGGAGTGGTGGCCTGCATCCTGTTGGGGCTGCTGGCGGGCTGTGAAGGGACGACTGACCCGATCAGTATCTACAACACCGGCCTGGAGCAGTATGAGGTCGGCGAGTACGACCGGGCCATCGGAATGTTCAAATGGTCCCTCGAAGAGGGCGGACGCGAGTTCAAGCCGGCGCTGCTGGCCTTGGCCAAGACGCACCTGGCCCTGGCTCGGCGGTCGTTCCAGCAGCGGGAGTTTCTCGCGGCCTACAAAGACCTCGAGACGGCTCTGAACTGGGCGAATCAGGCCATCAACGCCGATCCGGGCAATCCGGAGACGTTCCGGGTGAAGGTGGCGATCCTCAAGATGCGCGGCGAGGTGGAAGGCGTCCTCGTGACCGCCCGGCGCGCCGCCGAACTGGTCGGCCCTTCGCCGAGCACGGTGATCATGCTCGCCCGGACCTACCGCGAACAGGGCGACTACGACAACGCGGTCATCACCCTCAAGCAGGGCCTGAGCGTCAGCCCGGACAATGTGGAACTGAACGTCGAACTGGCGCGGCTTTACGATACGATCGGCCGCGGCAGTCTGGCCCTGGAGCACTATGAGCGGGCCTACCGGCTGGCCCCGGACTATCCGGGCTTGGAGCAGCGGATCAACCGGCTGCGCACCGGCACAGACGGACGCTGATCCCGTAGGTGAAGATTCGGAATCATTCTCTGCTTTTTTCCAGCCGGGGCCGAATTTTGCACTGGACGGAATTGGCGGCGTTTGTTATATTCCAAACTGGAGAGAGAAAGAATGGAGTGAGTGGAGGGAGAGAATCTCACTGATGGTTCACCAATCCACGCACAGTTCTTGGTGCTCTTCTTTTCGGGTTGTCTGATTTGGTTATTCAGGCAGTTTAGAAAAACCGGGCAACTCCCGGTCAGGTGGAAAGTTTGGGCCGGTTTCCTTGACGGGAAGGTAGAGAGACACAAATTCTTAGAATTCGTGCCCCTCACCCGAACAGGCACGTGGTTAGGACTTTGGGACACAAAGAAACCGGCCCTTCTTTTGCATTGTACGGATTGCGTCCATCTAACGCAATACCCCCCGCTCCGTCCGCAAGCCGTCCGCAGTTCCCCCCATCTTCCGAAAGGATGTTCCCATGAGAGCGAAAGTTACGTTTGCATCGGCCCGGCCGCGGGAGCTTCGCGGCGAGGCGACTCTGCCCGCCCTGTTGGACCGGATGCTGGGCCGGTGGGATTTCGATAAACGCTTCAAGGGCAAGCGGGTCGCGATCAAGATGCACCTGGGCGGCGGGTACGGCTATTCGACGATCCACCCGCTGCTGGTCGGCCGGGTGGTCCGGGCGGTGCGCGAGGCCGGCGGTTCGCCGTTTGTCACCGACGTGGCCGGGGCGGTCGCCGGGGCCAAATGCCGCGGGTATACCGAGGAGGTGCTCGGAGCGCCGATCGAATCGGTGGCCGGAACGGCGGACAAGTACATCCGGCCGGCAAAGGTTGACTACCGCAGCCTCGATACGGTGAACCTGGCGGGCAACGTGGTGGACGCCGACGCGCTGATCGTTCTGTCGCACGGCAAGGGGCACGGGCAGAGCGGGTTCGGCGGCGCGATCAAGAACATCGCGATGGGCTGTGTGGATAGCCCGACGCGAAGCAGGATCCATCGCCTGATGAGCGCAGCGTTCGAATGGGACGAATCCAAATGCAAGGGCTGTCTGCTCTGCAAGGACAACTGCCCCAACGACGCGATCAGCTACGAGGACGGCAAGCTGTCGATCTCCGATCACGCCTGCAAGTACTGCATGCACTGCCAGTTGGCGTGTCCGACCGGCGCGATCGCCATCGACCAGCAGGGCTATCGGTGGTTTCAGCACGGAATGGCCCTGACCGTCCGCGAGACGCTCAGGCACTTCGAGCCGGCAGCGGTGTTCTACATCACCGCCCTGCTGTCGATCACGCCGTTTTGCGACTGCTGGGGATTCACCACGCCGTCGATCGTGCCGGACGTCGGGATCGTGGCGGGCGACGATATCGTGGCCGTTGAGACCGCATCATGCGACCTGATCCGGGCGGAGGACTTCATCGAAGGCTCGCTGCCGTCGCCGCTACGGCGCAGCGGCTCGGGCCATCTGCTCCAGCAGATCCACGGCAAAGACCCCTACATCCAGATCGAAGAGTGCGAAAAGCTCGATCTGGGCAATCGGGAGTATCAGTTGGCGGAAGTCGAGTAGCCAGCTCCACCAACTCACTACCGCCCTGTGAACATCCACCCGATCATGGTCTTCTTTCGTTCGACAAACGCTGACATCGGCTGATCTGCAGTCGCCCTGCAGATTGGCCGAAAGCACAGAAAGGCCGTCACCTGTCACACTTCCCGCTGGCGTCCGTCTCGTCTGTCGTATACCTCGCCCTTGAGTTCCTCCATGACCTGGAAAACGACCGGGCAGGTGGAGGTGCGTTCGATCATCGCGATCATTCGGAAGCTGAAATCTGGTTCGTAAAGGTAGGGATATCCGCGGCAGTCGGCTGGGCGGTCGGAATAGACGCTGCAGCGGGCGCATTGGGTACAGTCGATCTTCTTCCAGACCCGATCAGTGATTTCAACAACAAGTTGATCGAGTTCCTCCTCGGACATGACGTCCTGCTCTTTGAGATAGGCCCGGAAACGCCAGTTACTCTTCTCGTGGGCCATCGCTCGTGCCTCCAGATCGTCGTCAGATGGTCTCATACTTCTCTCCGTGTCGAAGGTCAAGCCAGCTTCACCCCATAGGACGGCAAATTGCCCTTTCAAGCCTGAAAGCAGTACTGTGGCGTATTCCCAATTGCTTGTTCCGTCATTGCATAGCCGCCGTCCTTTCCGCAATCGCCGCATGAAACCCCGTTGCAGCGGTAGCATACCGCGGGCGACGCGAGCCGTCATCCACGTACTTTCGCCAAACGCCGATCAGATCGGGACGGCTGGGACTCGAACCCGCCGCCAGAACAGGACGATCAGCAGGCCGATGATCGTACAGGACAGGAAATCGCCCAGGAACCAGAGCGGAGGCAGCTTCGTGGCCAGACCCACCAGCAGGCAGGACACACCCACGAAGATCGCAGCGAAGCCGGAAAATGGCACCAGCACGCCATAGGCCATCGCGTTCAATGCGGTCATGGGCAGAAACAGGCCGATCACCGCGAGCAGGCAGCCAATTCCGGCGATCCACAGACATACCTTGAGCGCGCGCATCGGAGACTCCTTCGTGAACGGGTCCTTCCGATTTCCCCACGCGATCCATTGGACCACGGAACGGCTTGAAACGCAAGCCGCAAGACACGCCCGCCCGGCGGCCGCTGCGCAGACCAAAGGCGGGCCGCCAAGGACCCGCCTTTGATCGTGACTATATCGATCGGGCCTCGGGCCGCACGATCGGATCGTGCGGATTTCCCCGGCCCGCGGTGAAGCGGTCGGACCCGCCGCTGACGGCTCAGCCCGCCTAGTCGAGCTTCATGGACATGAGGAACTCGGCGTTGGACTTCATCTTGCCCAACCGGCTGACCAGCAGTTCCATCGCCTCGACCGGGTTCATGTCGGACAGGACGCGGCGCAGGCGGTAGACCAGTTCCAGTTCCTTGGGGTCCAGCAGGAGTTCTTCCTTGCGGGTGCCGCTGGCCGGAATGTTGATGGCCGGCCAGGTTCGCCGCTCGACCAGCCGCCGGTCCAGGTGCAGCTCCATGTTGCCGGTGCCCTTGAACTCTTCAAAAATCACTTCGTCCATCTTGGACCCGGTGTCGATCAGGGCCGTCGCGACGATGGTCAGCGACCCGCCCTCCTCGATGTTCCGGGCGGCCCCGAAGAACTTCTTGGGCTTCTGCAGGGCGTTGGCGTCGACGCCGCCGGTCAGAATCTTGCCGGAGTGCGGGATTTCGGTGTTGTAGGCCCGGGCCAAACGGGTGATCGAGTCGAGCAGGATGACCACGTCCTTGCCGTATTCGACAAGCCGCCTGGCCTTCTCGATGACCATCTCGGCCACCTGGACGTGCCGGCTGGCCGGCTCGTCGAAGGTCGAACTGATGACCTCGGCCTTGGTCGCCCGCTCCATCTCCGTGACCTCTTCCGGCCGCTCGTCGATCAGCAGGATGATCAGGTAGACGTCCGGGTGGTTGGTGCTGATCGCGTTGGCGATCTTCTGGAGCAGCACCGTCTTGCCGGTCCGCGGCGGCGCGACGATCAGGCCGCGCTGCCCGGTGCCCAGCGGAGTGACCAGGTCCATCACCCGCATGCTGACCTCTTCGCCCTTGGTCTCGAGAATGTAGCGGCGATCCGGGTGCAGCGGTGTAAGATCCTCGAAGTTGACCTTCTCGGTCAGAACTTCGGGATCCTCGTAGTTGACCGCTTCGACCCGCAGCAGGGCGAAATAGCGCTCCGATTCCTTGGGCGGACGGATCTGCCCGGCCACGGTGCAGCCGGTGCGAAGGCCGAAACGGCGGATCTGGCTGGGCGAGACGTAGATGTCGTCGGGACCGGCCAGGTAGTTGTAGTCCGGGCTGCGGAGAAAACCGAAGCCGTCCGGCAGGATCTCCAGGACGCCCTCGCCGTACATCAGGCCGTTCTTCTGGATGCGCTCCTTGAGGATCTTGAAGATCAGCTCCTGCTTCTTGAGCCCCGTGTAATCCTCCAACCCCTCATCGCGGGCCAGCTTGTGCAGCTCGGCCACGGTCATCTTCTGGAGGTCCGAGAGGTGCAGTTCGTCCTTCTTGGCCTGCTCGTAGCGCTCTTCCGTTTCCTCGTCCATCACCACGATATCTTCTTGGTTTTCGGCGACCGCCACGGGAGCGTCCTGCTCCTGGGCCCCATCGGCCTTGCCGTTCTTTCTTCTTCGATTGTTCGCATTCTTTGCCATAACTCAGAGAACCTCCAGTACTCGCTTATCGCTCCTAGAAATGTGAGTGAAATGTCTGGTGAACGGTCTCCTCGCCCCCTTCTATTCGGGTTGAGCCTCACGAATATCAGGCGAGCCGGCAATCTTCAGAGGAGACTATACGGGAAAAGGCTTTTCCCACCTGTTGCCGACATACGTCGGCTGAGGAATTATTATATACTATATCATCGGCAAGGGCCCGTTTCAAGTGTACAGGAAAAAAGAATTTTTCCCGCCGTCTCAGTTCTTCCGGGTCCCATCGCCGGGCTGCCCCTACCCGTTTCAAGCGCACATCCAGATCAGCCTCCACAAGTATAACGTAATCGCAGAGACTTTTCAAGCCCTTCTCGAGCAGAAGCGGCGTTTCCAGGATAATGGCCCGCACGGCCGGATCGGCTTGGTATTGGGCCGTCAGAGCCTCCCGGCGGCGGTGCAGGATAGGGTAAATGTAGCCTTCCAGACGGTCCTTCTGCCGCGGATCGTTGAACACCAGGTCGGCCACCGCCCGGCGGTCGACCGTGCCGTCCGGCCGGATGTACTGAGGGCCGAACGCCTCGCGGACAAACCGAACCCCCTCCCCCTCCGAAAGCACCGCCCGCGCCAGATCGTCGGCGTTGATGACCGCGCAGCCGAGCTCACGGAACATCGCAGCGACCGTCGTCTTCCCGGCGCCGATCTGGCCGGTCAAGCCAATCACGGGTTTTGAGCCTTCAGGACGGGTCATATCGGGGTTTTCGGAAAAACCGTCAGAACATGGGCCAGAGCCGCAGCAACTCGAGGCGATAGCCGGTCGGGTCCGAGACGAATATCCGCTGGGTCGCCAGTGAGCAGCCGGAATGCCACCGCGGCCGATAGCCGCCTTCGTCGAGGGTCCGGAAGAGCCGCTGAAGGTCGTCCACCTCAAAGGCGGCCCGCCACCGGTTGCGGTTGACCGCAACACAAGGAGCAAATTCTAGCCGCAGTTCACGGCGGTGCAAGCGAAAAAGTAGTAAATCGGCCCGGCACTCGTCATAGACCAGAGGCAGGCCCAACAGGTCACGGTAGAACCGGACGTTCCGCCGCCGAAGCGACGGATGGGTCGTCAGCCGGATGGCATCGAGGGCATGGATATGCAGGACCATGGCTTTGCGTACCTTCCGGAATCTGCCCGAGCGACTGGACTTATGAATAATCGTAGCCGGCCGCGACGGTATCTTCAAGGTCAAAAGGGCCGGTTGACGCCCTGCCGGGCCGCGGGTAAAATCGCGGCCGGTGCGGGAGAAGGACCGGGCCTCGGAGCAGCATAGTTTCACCTTTATAGGGAGCATGGCATGGCAGGTTTCACCCCAAGTCCGCGGATTGCGTTGGTTGTGCTTATTCTGAGTGCAACTGTCACGGCCCAGACGGCCCAACCACCGTCCGATACGGGCCTGGCCGAACTGGCAAGCCGGCTGCCCGAGGGGGTTCTGGGGTTCGTAGCCACCAGCGGCGGCGACCGGCTCAAGCCGGCCTTCGAGCAGAGCCACGTCGGCCAGCTTTGGAGCGAGCCGTCGGTCCAGACGTTCTACCGGCAGATCAAGGATGCGGTATGGGCGAAGATCCAGACAGACCCGCAAGTCCCGCAGGAGGATAGGCAGAAGATCGAGGAGTTTCTGGAGTTGGCGAAGACGGTGCTGATGCGGCCGGCCGTTATCGGGGTCGCCGTACATCCCGGACCGATTGTGGACCCGAAGAAGGCAATCTACCCGTTCCTTGTCATCGATGCCGGGCCACGTCGGGCGGACCTGGAGGTCCCGATCGGCAAGTTGACCGACAAAATGGCCCGCGATCAACTGACGAGACAACGCCAGATCGGACAGATCACGCTCAACGAGGTCGGAACGACGGACCAAGCCGTCGTCAACTGGGGCTGGGTGGGCGACCGGTTCGTCCTGACCATCAACGATCCGCAAGGCGCGGTGGTCCAGAAGCTGGCGGAGGAAGTGTCTGCCGACTCGCCGTTCGCCGACGCGATTCGCCAGGAACCGGGCGACGAGAAGGTGTTCGCGATCTTCGCGGACTTTCAGCGGATCGGAGCCACGGTCGCTCAGGCCGTCGCAGCCGAGGACCCCAACGCCGCTGTCGAGTTTGTCCCAAAGGCCCGGCAAATGCTCGGAACTCTCGGGCTGGTTCGGACGGGTACCATGAACATCCTCAGCGGATTCGACGGCCAGCGGCTGGTCACGAGCCTGTTGCTCGAGACGCCGGAGCCGCGGACCGGTCTGCTCGCGGCCTTCAGGCAGATCGATCCGGCCAGGCTCGACGTGGTTCCGCCGGACGCCACCAGCGCGTCGATCGATGACCTGGACCTGGGCAAGCTCTACGATACGATCATGAAAACCGTCATGGCGGCTGATGAGCAGGCCCTCCATCAGCTCATGGCCCAGATCGCAGGGGCGCAGGAGCAGTTGGGATTCCGCATCCGCCAAGGACTCGTCGAGTCGATTTCGGGCCCCTTCGTCTACTTCGACGTTCCGCCCATGCAGATGGTTGAGGCGCCGGCCGGCGGCGCCGTGGTCATCGCGGGCCTCAAGGATACCGAGGTCTTCCAGCAGGCCATCCAAAAGCTGACCGGCCTGATCATGCAGCAGGCCCAGGGCTACGCCCAGGCCACGACCCAGCCGGCGGGTGAGCGGGTCATGAACGTGATCGTCATCCCGCAACTCGCCCTGCTGCAGCTCTCGCCCACCTGGACGATCGTGGACAACCAGCTTGTGGTGGCGACCAATCCGTCGCTGTGCACGCTGGCCATTCGCAGGCTGACGGCGGAGAACCCCGAGTCGGTCCGGACCACCGAGGCGTACAAGCAGGTGATGGTCGACCTGCCCGAAGGGTTGATTGCGCTGCGGTTCATCAACACGCAGAGGCAGTGGAGCCAGGCGCTGACCATGCTCCAGCAGTTCTGGCCGATGATGGCCATGGGAGCCCAGCAGCAGGCCCAGATCACGCTGCCAATGATGCTGCCGCCGGCCCAGGACATCCTCAAGCACATGGCGCCCAGCCTGGACTACTCGTGGCTCGACGCCCAAGGGCTGCGTTCGCGGACGATCGGGGCATTCGGCGGCGGATCGAGCCCGCTGAGCCTGGTTGCCGTCGCCGGCGTAGGCACCGCGGTGGCACTGCCCGCCCTTTCGCGAGCCCGGGAAACGGCCAGACGGTCGGTCTCGATGAGCAATCTCAGGCAGATAGGTATCGCCATGATGATGTACGCCAACGACTTCGAAGATCAGCTTCCGCCTGATCTGGAGGCACTGGTCGCTAATCGCTACGTCACAAAGGAGGTATTCAGCTCGCCTTTGAAGCCCGAGGCCTTCGATGGTCCCAGCTACGTCTACACCGGGCCGAGGAAGCTGTCGGAGGTGCCCGACGTGACCCACGAAATCCTGGCCCACGAGAATCCGGCGTACCTGTCCGAAGGCACCAACGTGCTGTTTGCGGATAGTCACGTGGAATGGATGAAGCCCGACGAGTTTCGTCAACGGCTGCAAGCCACGTACGAACGGCTCGGCAAGCCTATGCCGGAGATCCAGTTCGGCCAGACCGGCCGCAAGAGCGGGTTTGACCTCGGCGAATTCCTTGAAGACCTCAACCTGCCGTTTGGTTCAAAGTCCCGCAGCCGGTCGAGTGCCGTGGATAGAATGATCCCTTTCAAGTGCACGGCCTGCGGAGCGGTCGTGATGAAGAACCTGGACGAGTTGCAGCAGATGCACGAGACCGAAAAGATGGCTCCGATGATGAGCTCGATGAAGCTCGTCTGTCCCAAATGCGATAACAAGGAACTGACGCAGGCTGTCCTGTGCCTCAAGTGCGACGAGGTGTTCATCTTTGAGATGGACCCGATGGCCGGGGCGGATTTCGACGACCGCTGTCCCAAGTGCGGCGTGAGCTACGCCGAAGCCTGGCAGGAGAAGTACGGCAAGGGGAAATGAGGTTCGCATACAGACACGCTGCGTGTCATCCCGCCTCTTCGGATGACACGCAGCGGCTCAAAACGCGGTCATGTCTTCGCCGTCGGACTATCGGGCGGCCCAGAGGCTGCCGCGCTTCTGGATCTCGGTGACCTCGGGAATCTCGAAATCCTTGAGCACGTGGCCGACCGAGAAGTAGAACACCCGGCCCTTCCCCCACATCCGCTTCCAGATCACCGGCATGACGCAGCCGTTCACCCACGGGGCCGCAGTGGTCTGGAAGGTCGTGGTGGCCAGGACCTCGTTGGACGGGTCCACGTGCATGTAGTACTGCTCCGAGGTGACCTTGAAATCCTTGATGCCCTTGGTGATCGGGTCGTCGTGGTCGGTGATGTTGACGGTGTATTCCTTGATGCCGTCCGGATGATCGACGAACTGGCCGCCGACCATAAACTCATACCCGCAGTTGCCGCGGAACGCATCGCCCATGCCGCCGTGCCAGCCGGCGATGCCGACGCCCGCCTTGACCGCATCGAGCAGACCGCTGGTCTGTTCCGGCGTCATCTGGCCGCAGGTCCAGACCGGGCTGACCAGGCTCAACGAGTTCATCTTCTTCACGTCGGCGAACGAGTCGAGGGTGTCCGAAACTTCGACTTCAAAGCCCTCCTTGCGCAGGACGCCGGCCATGTGCTCAGCCGTCTGCTGCGGCTCGTGCCCGTCCCATCCGCCGTAAACAATCAACGCCTTCTTCATGATTTCACCTCATGCTCTTGAGTTTCTGTTTCGCGATAGAAAGACAGTAGAGCCCGCCGGCCTACTTGTCAAGCTTGCCGGGCTCCAGTCCGGCCGGCAGGGCTGCGGGCTTTTCGCATCTGGCCGTCACCTCCACGTACTGCGAGCGGCGCGACGACTCGTCGAACGCGTGCATCACGTCGAGCACGTGGTGGCCCAGTTCGCCGCAGGCCCGGTGCTTGCGGCCGTAAAGGATCGCATAGGCCATGTCGGCCACGCCGGTCCCCCGGCCGATCTGGTCCGAGTGCGTGAGCGGAACTTCCTCCCACTTGCCGTCCGGGCCGTTCCGCAGGACCGGTCCGCCGAAGCAGTTCGGATCGGGCACCCGCAGCGTGCCCTCCGAGCCGTAGACCTCGATGTTCGGCAGGTTGTGGGCGCAGACGTCGAAGCTCATCACGACGGTGCCGATCGGGCCTTCGACGAAGTCAGCCACACCGGTGATGTGGGTGGGCGTTTCAACCTTGATCTTCGTCCCGGCCAGCGGCTTGCTGGTGATCAGACGTTCGGCGAATGAAATCCGCGTGGCCCCGGCGACGCGGCGGATTGGGCCCAGCAGGTTGACCAGGGCGGTCAGGTAGTACGGCCCCATGTCGAACATCGGGCCGCCGCCGGCCTTGTAGTAGAACTCGGGACTCGGATGCCACGACTCGTGGCCGCGACACATCATAAAGGCGGTCGCCGCCACCGGCTGGCCGATCGCCCCTTCGTCGATCAGCTTACGGCAGGTCTGGATGCCGCCGCCCAGAAACGTGTCCGGGGCGCAGCCGACCAGCAGCCCCTTGGCCTTGGCCGCGTCGAGCACCTCGCGCCCCTGTTCCCGCGTCACCGCGAAGGGCTTTTCGCAGTAGGTGTGCTTGCCGGCCTTGATCGCCGCCAGATTCACCGGGGCGTGGGCGGCTGGGACGGTCAGGTTCAGCACGATGTCCACGTTCGGGTCGGCCAGCAGTTCTTCGACGCTGCACGCCCTCGGAATCTCGAACTCCTTCGCCCGCGCCTTGGCCCGCTCGACGTCCAGATCGGCACAGGCGACCAGTTCGATCACGTCGTACTGCCGGCAGTGGCGGACGTAGTTGGGACAGATGTTCCCGCACCCGACCATGCCGACGCCCAGTTTGGATTTCATTGCCGCACCTCGCGATTTGGTTTCATTTCGACCGATTGGGCCAATCTTCTACCCGAACCGGCTGGCGGTGTCAACGGGTTCCGCGCAAAAGCGATCGGGCCTAATCCAGCCGCTTGCTGAAGCGGGTCAGGCTGATGCCCAGGATCACCGCGCAGCAGACGGTCAGGCCGATGATGTGCGGCACCAGGTCGATCAGGTCCGCCTCGCGAAGGACGATCCCTCGCAGGATTTCAATGTAGTACGTCACGGGCAGAATAAAGCTGATCAGGTAGATCGGCAGTGGCATCTCGGCCCGCGGGAACACGAACCCCGAAAGCAGCACCGACGGCAGCATGACGACAAACGCCATCTGCATCGACTGGAGCTGCGTCTTGGCGATGGTCGAGACCAGCAGTCCAAGCCCCAGCGACGTCACGATGAACAAAATCGAAAGACCCAGCAGCAGCGTCAGACTGCCGTGAATCGGCACGCCGAACAGCGCGACCATCAGAAACAGCACGATCATCAACTCCCCCACCGCCAGAAACGCGTACGGGATCAGCTTGCCGAACAGCAGTCCGGCCCGGCCCACCGGCGTGACGAACAGTTGCTCCAGCGTCCCGTGCTCGCGTTCGCGAACGATCGAAAAACTCGTCAGGAACAGCAGCACCACCTGCAGGATGATCGCGATCAACCCGGGCACAAAAAAGTGCGAGCTTTCCAGGTTTGGATTAAACAGCAGCCGCGGCCGGACGTCGATGGGCAAGGCCACCTGCCCGGTTTCGGTCCGGGCCGGACCCAGTTCCACCGACTCGGCCAACCCCTTGGCCCGCGCGATCGATAGCTGCGTGCCCAGCAGGCCCACCGCGTTCAAAGCCGTCGTGGCCACCTGCGAGTCGCTGCCGTCGATCAGCACCTGGACCTGGGCCTGCTCGCGGCGGAGCAGCTTGTCCGAGTAGTCCGGCGGGATCAGCACCCCCACCCTGGCCCAACCGGCGCTCAGGGCCCGGCGAAACGAGTCCATGTCCTCCACCCGCTCGATCACCTCGAAGGTGCCGGTGGCCACAAGGGCGTCGAGAAACTCGCGGCTGTCCTGGCGCTGGTCCAGATTCAGCACCACCACCGGAATGTTCTCGATCGTCACGTCGATCGCGTAGCCGAAGATCGTGAGCTGAAACGCGGGCACCAGGAACGCGAAGACCAGCGTCCCGCGGTCCCGACGAATGTGCGAGAACTCCTTGATCAGAATCGCCCAAAAGCCCTTCACGCGGTCTTCTCCAACTGCTGAAAGCGGCTGAGCAGGACGAACACGTCTTCCAGATTCGCAGCGATCGGGCGGATCGACGCCTGCGGCTCGTTTGGCGCCACCCGCCCCATGAACGCCTCAGGGTCCACGGACTCGTCCAGCAGGACGTGAACGGCATGGCCGAAGAACGTCGCGTCGCGAACGCCATCCTCGCCGCGGGCGCGAGCCAGCACGGCGGTCGGCTGGTCGGTCTCGATCTCGTAGCGCCGGGTGCCGGGCGGATTGACCTGCGGGAGCGACTTGAGGTCGTCCGGCCGGCCGAACGCGATCAGACGCGACAGGTAGAGATACCCGACGTGCGTGCAGCGCTCGGCTTCGTCCATGTAGTGCGTGCTGACCAGCATGGTCACGCCGCGGTTCGACAGGTCGAACAGCAGGTCCCACAGGTCGCGCCGGGCCACCGGATCGATGCCGGCGGTCGGTTCGTCGAGAAAGAGGGCCTTCGGTTCGTGAATCAGGGCGCAGGCCAGGGCCAGCCGCTGCTTCCACCCGCCCGACAGCGTGCCGGCCAGGCGGTCAACGTACTCGCCGATCCCCACCAGTTCGATCACCGCTTCCCGCCGCTCGCGGAGGCGCGCGGGGCCAAGGCCGTAGATCCGGCCGTAGAAGTCGAGATTCTCCATCACGCTCAGGTCCGCGTACAGGCTGAATCGCTGCGACATGTAACCGATCCGCTGTTTGATCTGCTCGGGATTCCGACGAATATCAAAGCCGAGGACCGAACCGGTCCCCTCGGTCGGCCGCAACACGCCGCAGAGCATCCGGATCAGCGTCGATTTGCCCGACCCGTTCGGACCCAGCAGGCCGAAAATGCTCCCCTGCGGAATCGCAAAGCTGACCTCCCGCACCGCCACCACCGGACCGAACCGGCGGCTCAGATTCTCGGCACAGATGACGCACTCACTCATCGGGCGGGCCCTCGAACCACACGTCCGCCGCCATGCCCACCCGCAGCCGGTCATAACCGTCGTCGAGCGTCACCTTCACCCGGAACACCTGCTTGCTTCGCTCCTCGGGCGTCTGAATGTTGCGCGGCGTGAACTCGCCCTCGCGCGCCACAAACGTCACCCGTCCAGCAAACGTCTCTTCCGGAAAGCTGTCCACCCTCACGCCGACCGCCTGCCCGAGGCCGACCTGCCCCAGCCGAACCTCCGGCACGTACGTCCGAACCCACATCCGCGAAGTGTCCAGCAGCGAGACCGACGGGGCGTTGGGCGAGACCAGGTCGCCCGGACGAAGGTCGATCGCTTCGATCACGCAGTCACACGGGGCGACCACCGTCAATTCCCCAAGCCGCTCGCGAATGGCGGCAACCTCGGCCTGCGCCGCTTCGGCCTGGGCGGCGCCCTGGGCGATCTCCTCCCGCCGATAGCCTTCGGTCAGCAGCTTGAGGGCCTGTTCGGCTTCGGCGAGTTGGGCTCGGGCCTCCGCGATCTCCTCCTCGCGAAACCCCTCCTCCAGGAGAGCCAATTCCTGCTCGGCCGCCGCCACCTGGGCCCGCGCGGCGTCCCGCTGACGCACCGCCTGGTCGAATTCGCTCTTGGCCACCGCGTCCTGTTCCCGCAAACCCGCCAACCGCTGGTACTCGCTCTCGGCGTACTCCAGGTCCGCTCTGGCCGCGTTGAGCCGCTCGCGGGCGATCTGGATCTCCCGGGGCCGGGGCCCGGCCTCCAGCTTCTTGAGCACCGCCGCCGCCCGGTCCCGACGAGCCCGGGCCTGCTCGATCTCCTCCGGTCGGAACCCGTCGCTGAGTTTCTGATGCTCCGCCCGACGCGCCGCCAGGTTCGCCTCCGCCGCCTTGAGCTGTTCGAGCAGATCAAACGGATCAAGCCGGAACAGCGGCGACCTCGCCGCCATGCGGTCACCCTCCTCCACAAGCACCTCGGCCACCCGTCCACCGACCCGCGACCCGACGCGAATCTGGTCGGCCTCGACAAAACCTGAGACCACGAACGGCGACGGCAGGCTCGCCTGCCAGTACAGCCACACGCCTATCGCCAGAAAGATGAGCACCACCACAATCAGAATCCGACGCATCGCCATACCCCTACTCGATACCCAGCCTTCACCGCATCATTCTACGGCGGCGCGCGGCACGGCCAAAGGCTTTTCGCTCAAACGGATGTCGGACAGACGTTTTGTGTGAGGCAATTCCATCCCACCGTTGGCGCGGACGGGCATTGGTGGCTATAATGGCGTCGAGCAACCGGATGAGTTGACGACCGCACAAGGGAGGTCAAACGATGGGATTTCCAACGCATCGCCTTCGCCGGCTCCGACGCACCGAGGCCCTCCGCTGGATGGTCCAGGAAACCTGCGTCCGCCTGGAGAACCTGGTGATGCCGCTGTTCGTCCGGCCGGGCGAGAACCTCTCACGCCCCATCGCGCCCATGCCGGGCCAGATGCAGTTCTCGATCGACCTGCTCGTCGAGCAGTGCCAGGAACTCGAGGCGCTGGGCATTCCGGGCATCCTGCTCTTCGGAATTCCCGAGGAAAAGGACTCGACCGGCGCCTCAGCCTCGGACAAAAACGGCATCGTCCAGCGGGCGGTGCGGGCGATCAAGGACAAGTGCCAGCGGCTGCTGGTCATCACCGACGTGTGCCTCTGCGAGTACACCGATCACGGCCATTGCGGACTGCTCCGCGAGGTCCGCGGCCAGATGGAAGTGGACAACGACCGGACCCTCAAGCGGCTGGCCGAAATCGCGGTCTCGCACGCCGACGCCGGCGCCGACCTGGTCGCTCCGTCCGACATGATGGACGGACGGGTCGCCGCGATCCGTAACGCCCTGGACAAACACGACTTCGAATACGTGCCGATCATGAGCTACGCCGCCAAGTTCGCCTCGTCGTTCTACGGGCCCTTTCGCGAGGCAGCGGAGTCGCCGCCCGCCTTCGGTGACCGCAAGAGCTACCAGCAGAGCTGCCGCAACGCCGACGAGGCCATGCGCGAAATCGCCCTCGACGTCGAGGAAGGGGCCGACATCGTCATGATCAAACCGGCCCTCGCCTACCTCGACATCGTCTACCGGGCCAGCCAGCGATTCGACCTGCCCATCGCCTGCTATAGCGTCTCGGGCGAATACGCCATGCTCAAAGCCGCCGCCCAGAACGGCTGGCTCAACGAGCCGGGCACGGTCATGGAGGCCCTCATCGGCATGAAACGGGCGGGCGCGCGGATCATCATCACCTACTTCGCCAAGGACGTGGCCGAGTGGATCCGGGCCGAGCGAATCGGCGTCGCCCCGGACGGCCTGCCGCCCGGCAAAGCCCCGGAAACGGAGTAAACCCGTCCACCCGACCCGCCTGCGGGAAGGGCTTGTATTCGCCCCGGATTTCGGTATCCTGTCATGGGCCATCCGCCGCCCTCAGGCCGGATGGTGCGTCCGAAGCACGGTCTTGTGCAAAAGCGACAAACAGAAAGGGCCTCGCGTATGTTCGAAAAGCTCGAAATGGCGCCGCCGGATCCGATCCTCGGTCTGACCGAAGCCTTCAACAAGGATCCGAACCCCGACAAGATCAACCTGGGAGTCGGCGTCTATCAGGACGCGACGGGCAAAACGCCGGTATTCTCAGCCGTGGCCAGAGCCGAGAAGGTCATGGCGGACAAGGGCGAATCGAAAAAATACCTGCCGATCACCGGACATCCGGGCTATAACGCCGCCGTCGCCGAAATGGTCTTCGGGGCCGGCAGTGAGATCCTCCGGGCCAAACGGGTCGCGGTCTGCCAGAGCCTCGGCGGGACCGGCGGCCTGCGAATCGGCGCCGACTTCGCCAAAAAGGTCGCGCCCGACGCCAAGGTCTGGGTCTCGGACCCCACCTGGACCAACCACCTGGGCATCTTCGGGGCGGCCGGTTTCGAAATCGGCGCCTACCCTTACTACGACCCCAAGACCAAGGCCGTCGACTTCGAGAAGATGATCGAAGCCCTCAAGGCGATCCCGCGAGGCCATATCGTCCTGCTGCACGCCTGCTGCCATAACCCCAGCGGTGCCGACCCAACCCCCCAGCAGTGGAAAACAATCGCGAAGGTGACCGCCGAACGCGGCCTGCTGCCCTTCCTGGACTTCGCCTATCAGGGCTTCGGTGACGGCTTGGAGAAGGACGCGGTCGGCGTCCGCGCCATGGCCGAAACCGGACAGGAAATGCTGATCGTCGCCTCATTCTCCAAGAACTTCGGCCTCTACAACGAGCGGGTTGGCGCGCTGCTGGTAGTCTGCAAGTCGGCGGCCGACGCCGAGAAAGCGATTAGCCACGTCAAGATCGTCGTTCGTCAGAACTGGTCGAACCCGCCCAGCCACGGGGCCTCAATCGTGGCCGCCATCCTCTCCGACGCCGGCCTCCGGGCCGAGTGGGAGCAGGAGCTCAAGGCCACCTGCGGCCGTATCCACGAGATGCGCCGGCTCTTCGTCGAAACGCTCAAGAGCAAGGGCGTGCAACGCGACTTCTCGTTCATCATCGACCAGAAGGGCATGTTCTCGTTCTCGGGCCTCAGCAAGGAGCAGGTCCAGACCCTGCGCGACAAGTACGCGATCTACATCGTCGGCTCGGGCCGGATCAACGTGGCCGGCATCACGCCGGGCAACGTCGATCGCCTCTGCGACGCCGTCGCCGACGTGCTGAAATGACGGCGTGAGGCAAAACGCCGCGGCAAGAGTCGGGAAGCCCATCGCAGGAGACGCCAGATGACCGGCCGCCAACGCCTGCTGGCCGCGATCGAGAACCGCAAGCCCGATCGCCTGCCCGTCCAGGTCCATAGCTGGATGCCCTATTATCTGAACCGCTACCTCGGCGGCGTCGATCAGTTCGCCGCCTACCAGCGATTCGGCATGGACATGGTGATCTACATGGGCCCAGCCTACACCTTCGCCGAGAAGGACCTGGCCAATTGGCGCGAGGAGGTCCACGACCTCGGACCCGACGCCGACGGCAACCGCCAGTGGGCCCACACCATCACCACGCCCCAGGGCGTCCTGGCCTGGCGCCGGGCCGGCAACGACATCACCACCTGGACCACCGAACACCCCTTCAAGTCCAAAGCCGACGCGGAGCTGTTCATCCGCTACCAGCCCGTGCCCATCGCCGCCGACTGGTCCGGCGTCATCGAATGCCGCCGGCGGATCGGCGACCGCGGAATCATCCGCTGCGGACCCTTCTGCTTCGGCCAGCCCAGCCCGTGGCAGAGCCTCTGCACGTGGATGAACACCGAAGAGGCAATCCTCGAAGCCGTCGACGATCCACAATGGGTGCACCGCGTCCTGCGGGCGATGCTCGAAAAACAGCTCGCGACCTTCCTACTGCCCGGCTGGGAAAACGTCGACCTGGTGGAGACCGGCGGCGGCGCCGGATCCAACACCGTCATCAGCCCAAAACTGCACCGCGAGTTCTGCCTGCCCTACGACCAGGCCCTGCACGAGGCAATCCACCAGGCCGGCACCAGGGTCGTCTATCACCTCTGCGGCGGCCTGATGAAAATGCTCGATCTGGTCGTCGAGAACGGAGCCGACGGCCTCGAAACGATGACCCCGCCCTCGATGGGCGGCGACTGCGACCTGGCCGAGGCCTCGCGCCGCGTCGGCGACCGGTTGTTCTTCGTCGGCGGCTTCGATCAGAACGCAGGCTTTGAACGCGGCACGCCGGAGGCCGCCCGCCGACTGGTCCGCGAGTGCTTCCAAGCCACCTGCGATAAACCGGGCGGCTACATCTGCAGCCCGTCGGACCATTTCTTCTTCGGCGACCCGGAAAACGTCCAAGCCTTCGCCGACGAAGCGGCCCGCTGCCGTTACTGAGCCAAACTGACAGCATTAGGGTTACCGATGGACTACCTGGTTGTCTGCACGGTCGCGCTGGTTGTCTCGGGCCTGACCCTGTTCTCGGGCTTTGGACTGGGAACCCTGCTGATGCCGGCGTTCGCCTTGTTCTTTCCCGTGCCGGTGGCGGTGGCCGCCACAGCCGTGGTGCACCTGGCCAACAATGTCTTTAAGGTCGTCCTCGTGGGTCGCCATGCGGACTGGGACGCCGTCCTGCGATTCGCCCTGCCTGCCGCGGCGGCGGCGTTCGCCGGGGCCTGGCTCTTGAACCTCTTTGCCGACATTCCCGCCCTCGCGACCTACGAACTGGCCGGCCGTGAGCACCGGATCACCGTCCTCAAGATCATCGTGGCCGCCCTGATCATCATCTTCGCCATGTTCGACCTGCTGCCCGCGCTGCGCAAACTCACCTTCGGCCGCAGATACCTCATTCCCGGCGGGCTGCTCTCAGGGTTCTTCGGCGGCCTCTCGGGCCACCAGGGAGCCCTGCGGTCGGCCTTCCTGATCAACGCGGGCCTCGGCAAGGAGGCCTACATCGGCACCACCGTGATCGCCTCGGTCATCGTCGACGTCGCCCGCCTCTTCGTCTACGGGCTGGCGTTCTTCTCGCTCGGGTCGCAGCACCTTACCGCTGCGACCGGCTATCTCGTGGCGGCGGCATGCGCGGCGGCCTTCGTCGGAGCCTTCGCCGGATCGCGTCTGATCGGCAAGCTCACGCTCTCCTTCGTCCAGTACCTGGTCGCAGCGATGCTGATCGCCTCCGGGATCGCGATGGCGACCGGTCTGATCTGACCGTTTCGGCCTCAGCGGTTCATCGCATCCATGGATTTGATCTTCTGCATCTCTGCCATCTGGTAGCCTCGCTTGGCCATCGGATAGGTAAACCCGATCACAGCCGTGCAGATCACTCCGATCAGCAGCAGTGGGTAATAGACCGCGTAGGGCTGCGACGCGAAGATGGCCGCCACACCAAGCGCCAGACTCACGATTCCCGCCATCAGCATCAGCTTCATCACGGTCAACACAAACGTCTTGGCCTTGTGGAAACCGGACAGGACGCCGATCAGCCCGCCAAGCAGTCCAATCAGCCCGCCCAGCCCCGCGCCGATCCATCCCCCCGTCCGTTCACTCCACCAGACGTCCGCACCAGCCTCCGCCGCGGCCGCCGTTCCCGCACAGATCATCACTATCGCCGCTGACATTGCGATTCTACTTCTCATCG
This sequence comes from Phycisphaerae bacterium, assembly GCA_012729815.1. Classification (NCBI taxonomy): domain Bacteria; kingdom Pseudomonadati; phylum Planctomycetota; class Phycisphaerae; species Phycisphaerae bacterium. The sequence continues at coordinate 25,198 of JAAYCJ010000289.1, forward strand.
CCGTCCTCCGCTTGCTCTCGATATGCCTGCAGTAATGTCCTGAACGTATCCTGATCGAGCCGCCCTTCGGCGAAAACGCTTCGCAACAACCGCTCAAAGCCGCTCGCCTGCTCGTAGGCGTCGATCACCTTGATCTTCTCGATCAACCGGTCGAGACGAAGCCGGATCGTCGGGTATGTAATCCCGTAGACGCCCGCCATCTCCTTCAGCGATCCCGAAGCCAGCACAAACCGCTTGATGAACGCCAGATCCTCATCGCTCACGAGGTCGATCCACCGTTTCCGCTGCGTGTCCGCCATCGACTCTTCCTCCATCAATATCGGCTGAATATCTCGCCCAGCCGGATCAACCAGTGCTGAAAAAACTCAGCCGCCTCTACCGATCGCTCAGCCGGACTGATCACGTGGCTGCCCATCGCCACTCCGCCCATCGCATAGTGTCCCACCGCCATCCCCCCTACCGCCGCCCCACCCGCGGCAATGCCGCCCAAGGCCACGCCGCCGAAAGCCACTCCCCCCGCCGCGACCAGACCCGCCGCCAGACCGCCCACGGCGAAGCCTCCCACCGCCAAACCCGCCATCGCGAAGACCCCGACACTGACGGGACCAATGGCGATCAGCCCCGTCGCAAAGAACCTCCCGACCGCCACCACCCCCGTAGCCCGGTCGCCGATCGCCACCACCGCCCTGGCGTGGCCGTGAGACTGCCCGTTCTCCGGATCTGGACCCGAGGCAATCTCCCATACCGGGAGACCCAGGATCGTCTTGCTCGAACGTCTTCGGATGGTTCGTATTGTCGCCATTGCCATCTCCTATCATTAGCTAAACACAGCATAAGGTTCATTCCAAATAAAGTCAAGCTCTATTTTCATTTTGTTAAGACCAAACTCATAGCATTTACGATTAATAATCTACACACATTTACACGGGCCATCCTACCGCCAGTTGACCCAGCAGGCCACCAGGTGCTCCGGATTGTCCGAGAGCGGAACCAGCGGCGGGTTTTCCTGGCGGCACTTGTCCACCGTCAGCGGACAGCGGGGATGGAACGGACAACCGGGCGGCGGTTTGACCGGACTGGGCGGCTCCCCCTTGACCGGGACCTGCTCCTTGCGGGCGTTGGGGTCCGGTTCGGGAATGGCCGCGATCAGAATCTGCGTATAGGGGTGCAGCGGCCGGCGGTAGAGCTCCTCGGACCAAGCCTGCTCGACGATCCGGCCAAGGTACATCACGGCCACGCGGTCGCAGAAATTCTCGACCACCGCCAGGTTGTGGGCCACAAACAGGTAGCTCAGGCCATATTGGCTCTGCAGGTCCGCCAGCAGATTAAGGATCTGCGACTGGATCGAAACGTCCAGGGCGCTGACCGGCTCGTCAGCCACCACGAACGACGGCCCGACCGACAGGGCCCGGGCGATGCTGATCCGCTGGCGCTGACCGCCGGAGAATTCGTGCGGATAGCGGCCCATGTAAGAGCGTGAAAGGCCCACCTGCTCCAGAAGCGTTCCGACCCTCTCGCGGAGCTCGCTGCGGTCGCGGACCATCTTGTGCAGGATCAAGCCCTCGCCGACGATCCGCTCGACGGTCAACCGGCTGTTCATCGAACTGGCCGGGTCCTGGAAGATGATCTGCATCCGCTTGCGGTACCCGCGAAGCTCAGCCGGCGACAGCGAGGCCAGGTTCACCCCCTCGAATTCGACCACGCCGGCGGTCGGCTCGATCAGCCGCAGGAGAGTCCGCCCCACCGTCGTCTTGCCGCTGCCGCTCTCCCCGACCAGCCCGAACGTCTCACGCGGCGCGATCGAGAAGCTGACGTCCTCCACCGCGTGGACGTAGCCGCGCGTGCGGCCCAGGACGCCGCCCTTGAGCGGAAAGTACTTCTTGAGGTTCTGAACCTTCAGGAGCGTTTCTGCCGGCACGTCGCATCCAATCTGCAGGAACTTGCGCCGTCCAAAGCGGCGGACCTCGCCCGCCCACCAGCGGCGTACCTAAAGTATACGCACGACTCATCGGGCGGCAAGAGCGCAGGGCAATTTCGCCTATGCTCCATTCAAACGACGCTGCAATTCGGACGCGGCCTCACCGACGCCACGGTAGAGCGGCGTCTCCCGGCCCTCATTGTCGAGCAGGCCTTCGAGCTGTTCCGGATGGTTCGGCAGCGACTGGTAGAGGAAGAAGAACAAGCCCTCCGCTCCAGCGGTCAGCGACCGGTCGGCCATGGCCAGCAGTTCCTCGAACGTCGGGTAGCGCCAGAAGTCCTTCTTGGCGAAGGATTGAAGCACAACCCACATCGGATTGCATCGAGCGGCGTCTCTGAACGCGGCGAGGGTGGAGTCGAACTCGGTCAGGTCGTTCTCCAAAGTATCCGGTCTCAGGGGATAGATATCGAAAACGGCTTGGGGAAGATCCGTTCGGGCGGTCACCAAGCCCAGCGACTCCGCGCGGCAGAAGCATGAGAACGGCGGCCGGACCGGATCGAGCTCAGCGAAGATATCGCGGACCGCCAGCCAGTTGCGAACCATGCGATTCTCCGGCTCATCATATATCTGGTAAGCCAGGAGCGAATCATGGACACCCAGTGTCTGGACCGTCTTTCGTGCTTCGGCTCGAACCGCCGCCTCGTCGATCGGCCCGTCGCCTCGGATGGCGGGGTGGAACTCCGGCAGGTCGAGAACGATCCTCAGGCCCTGCCGATCGGCGGCGGCCAGAATGGTCGTCCGCAGCGGCACGGGCGTATTGGTGACCACCGCGGCGTTGACCCCGTGCGCGGCAAGGTCGGCGAAGCACCGGTCGTAGTAAACCGCAGCGGCGGCGGGCTCGGCGGGACTGCCCGCCCAGTCCGGCCGTCCCTCAAACCAGACGCCGATCGGATGGAAGACTCTCGAATCGCTCATCAAATGCTCCTGTCATGATGGACGGTGTGCATTTGTAGCGTGCGGACGCGCTAACGGCAAGTCCGTCGTGGAAAGACGATCGGAGAGGAGGCCGAATGCCCGGACTCCAGAACCCAAACTCAGCGACGGTCAGTTCATCACGGATTCGACCGCGGCATACTTCTCATCGAACGCGCCGAGCAACTCCTCGAGCCGCTCATCGGGCAGCTCAACCAACTCAAGGGCCTCTTCCTGGACATCGGTTCCTTCGAGGCAGAAGCCGATTTCCTTGTGGCACGCCATCACCTCGGCGACATGAACCATCGCGGCGACGATCTGGCCCGGAGCGGACGCTTTCATCGGTTCGTGGTGATAGCCCGTGGCAAGCTGGAACATGGACGGGAACTTCCACTTGACCGACAACCCCGCTCCGAACGCTTGGTGGTCGGCTTGGAGGGCGGCGATCTCGGCTTCACACAGGGCGGTGCCCTTCTCGCTCGCCGAGTCGATCAGTTCGCAAAGCTGATTCGAAAAAACCTGCATTTCGACAACGATCCCGATATCGTGCATAAGCCCAGCCACGAAAATCTCATCGGGATTCTCAAAGCCGCGGGCCTCAGCGATCAATTTGCAGAACACGCCCGTGGCCAGGCTGTGCGCCCAGAGGTCCTTGGGACTGTACTTGGTCGCTAACCGCTGGCCGCGGAACAACTTGGTGATCGAGGTCGCGATGGCAATGTTTTTAACGGTGCTGAGCCCCAGCAGCACGATGGCCCGGTCCACCGAGCCGACTTGGCGGGGCAGACCGTAGAAGGCGGAGTTGACGACCTTGAGAATCTTGGCTGAGAGGGCAACGTCGTGCTTGATGATCTCGTGGAGATCCTTGACCGACGATTTGGGATCCTCAACCACCTGGATGATCTTGGCGGTGATCTCCGGAAGGGTCGCGATCTGGGTCACCTTCTGAATGGCCTGCGCAACGCACGCCTGACTATCCGTTGCCAGGGTTGTCATATCTGTTTCCTTGTTTCCCGTGTCCTGAGTACCTCGGAATGCGTCACTACCGCCATAACAGTTGTCGGCAGACCATCCGCCCACTTTAGGTAGAAGTGGGACTTATCAGTGACATTGAGTAAGTGGAAGTGTTTGTCCGGCAATGGAAATCAGCGGAACTGCTTGACCCGCATCCGGCGGTCGAAGGAAACCTTGGCGAGCGTCTCGGCGATCCGGCGGCCGGTATCGCCCGTGCCAAACGCCCGGCTGGGGCGGACGCGGCGGGCCCGCGAGGTGGCGATGGCCTCCCCTACGGCCTTCGCGATCCGTCCGGCGTCGTAATCGACGTCGATGATGGTGTTGCCGTTTCGCTCGCGACCCTCCTGGCGGGGACCGATGTTGACCACCGCGGTACCGAGGGCGTTGGCCTCCAGGATGCCGCTGGAGGAGTTGCCGACCAGGGCGTCAGCGGCCCAGATCGCCTGTAAATACCTTGTCCTTTCGAGGCTTGCGAAAAACTTCCAGTCGCGGCGGCCGGAGGGGCCCTTGAGGAACTCCCGAATGGCCCGCGTGATGCCGCTATGGCCGGGATCGGTGTTGGGTCCGATAATAATGCCCTGCTCACCCTTGAGGGCTGAGAGCACGGTCTGCATGTTTCGATACTCGCCATCGGTGCCGAACCCGCAGGGATGGCCAACGATGGCAAGCATGGGCCGGTCGGGATCGAGACCGAAAAAGGCCTTGACCTCGGCGGGATTGGTTTGACGGAACTCCTTTTTCAAGCGGTAGATATGATCGAGGCCGATCGCTCCGACGCGAAACACGGCGTCGCGACTCTCACCCAGGCGAAGCAGACGCCTCTGGGCGGCGGCGGTGGCCACAAAGTGCAGGTTGGCCATGCTCGAGACGGCAAAGCGAATGCGGTCGTCCAACTCGCCCGGAGCCAGTTCGCCGCCGTGGAGGTGGGCTACCGGAACCCCAGCGGCCAGGGCGGCGCACGCCCCGCCCAAGACCTCAAGCCGGTCGCCGAGAACCACCAGAACGTCCGTCTCGCGCCGAACCAGCCAGCGGCTGAGGGTCTCGATCAACCGTGCCAGTGCCGGGCCGAGATCCTCGCGGGCGTCCTTGCCGCTGTAGATCGGGATCGACAACGCGATTTCCCAGCCGTCGGCGGCAATGTCGTCGCGGGTATGTCCGAACTCCTCGAGCAGGTGCATTCCCGTCACCGCCAGATCGAGCGCCAGCCACGGATGGTCGTCGACGGCCTTCAGCAGCGAGGTGAGCAGGCCGTACTCGGCCCGGGTGCCGGTCAGAACGCAGATCCGCCTTTTGCGACGCTTTTCCGCCATGGTTTCTACAGGATGAACTTGGAAAGATCCTCATCGCGGGCGATATCGGCCAGGCGCTCGCGGACATAGGCCTCGTCGATCTCGACCTTCTCGCCGGCGCGCTCAGGAGCGCTGAAGCTCAAGTCCTCCATGACCTTCTCGACGATGGTGTAGAGCCGCCGGGCGCCGATGTTCTGGACGGTCTGGTTGACCTTGAAGGCGATCTCAGCCATCGCGGTGATGGCGTCCGGCCGGAACGTGACCTCGACGTTCTCCGCCGCCAACAGGGCCGCCTGCTGGCGGATCAGGGCGTTCTGCGGTTCGGTGAGGATGCGGACGAAATCGTCGCGGCTCAGATCGCCCAGCTCGACGCGGATGGGAAAGCGCCCCTGAAGCTCGGGCATCAGGTCCGAAGGCTTGGAACGGGTGAACGCCCCGGCCCCGATGAACAGGATGTGGTCGGTCCGCACCATGCCGTGCCGCGTGGTGACGGTGGTGCCTTCGACGATCGGCAGCAGATCCCGCTGCACGCCCTGGCGCGAAACGTCCGGGCCGTGCTTGGACTCGGGGCCGCAGACCTTGTCGATCTCATCGATAAAGACGATGCCGGTGTTTTCCGTCCGCTGGATGGCCAGCGTGGTGATCTTCTCGCGGTCGAGCATGGCCTCAAGCTGCTGGGCGCGGATGATCTTGCGGGCGTCGCGGACAGGCAGCTTCTGGGCCCGCGTGCGGGTCGGCAGGAGTTTGTCGAACATGCCCTGAAACTCGGCGTCGAGTTGATCGAGGCCCATCGGGGTGAACATGCCCAGCGGAACGGCCTTCTCCTCGACGGACACGTCGATGAGGCTGTCCTCCAGGGCCCCGGCACGGAGCTGATCGCGGAGCTTGCCGCGGGTCCGCTCGGCCCGCTCGCGCGACGCCTCCTCCGACTCGCCGGTTCGGGGACGCGGCAGCAGGCAGTCGAGCAGCCGCTCCTCGGTCTGGCGGTCGACCGGCTCGGCGATCTGGTCGGCGAACTCGTCCCGGACCATGCGAATCGCCATCTCGAGCAGGTCGCGGATCATCACATCCACGTCGCGGCCGTGGTATCCGACCTCGGTGTACTTGGTGGCTTCGACCTTGATAAACGGGGCTTTGACCAGTCCGGCCAGCCGCCGGGCGATCTCAGTCTTGCCGACCCCGGTCGGCCCGATCATCAGGATGTTCTTGGGCCCCACGTCCCGGGCGACCTCGTCGGGCAGCTTCAGACGCCGCCAGCGGTTGCGCAGGGCGACGGCGACCGCCCGCTTGGCCTCGGCCTGGCCGATGATGTGCCTGTCGAGTTCGGCCACCGTCCGGCTTGGCGTCAGGCTCTGGTCGGCTACGTAGCTGCTGAGGATCTGGTCTATCTTCTCGGCCATCGGTTGCCCTTCCGCATGCAGTGGTGTCCCTGCGAATTATACTCGCGAGCGTGACGGCTTGTCAGCCGCCTTCGCCGTCGCCGGCTACGCCAGCGTCTCGATCGTGATGGTGCGGTTGGAGTAGATGCACAGGTCGCCGGCGATCTCGAGGGCCGACTGGACGATGCTCCGGGCGTCGAGCTCGGTGTGCCGCAGCAGAGCGCGGGCCGCGGCGGACGCGTACGCGCCGCCGGAACCGATGCCGATGATCCCGTCGGTCGGCTCGATCACGTCGCCTCCACCCGAAACGATCAGCGAGACCTCGGCGTCGGCGACCGCCAGCATGGCCTCAAGACGCCGCAGCACGCGGTCCGTCCGCCACTCCTTGGCCAGTTCGATCGCGGCCCGGCGAACGTTGAGCTTCGACTCCTTGAGCCGGTCCTCGAAGCGTTCCAGTAAAGCCATCGAATCGGCGGCTGAGCCCGCAAACCCGCACAGCACCCGGCCCTCGCCGACGCGGCGGACCTTGACCGAATCATGCTTGACCGCCATCTCGCCAAGAGTGACCTGGCCGTCGCCGCCCATGGCGACCTGGCCGGCGCGGCGGACGGTGAGGATCGTGGTGGAACGGGTCTTCATTGCAGCCTCCAATCGCACTCGCTTCGATCGTATTCTAGCCGTCGACGCCTTGACGGCAAGGACAAACGCGGATAGATACAGGAGACCGGAAGCGCAGGGCGACCGATACGATTCAGGAGGACGCGATGGAAACGCTGCAGATCAAAACGACCAAACGCTGCGAATTGCAGGACGTGACCGACCGGGTGGCCCAGGTGGCGCGCAAGGCCAAGGACGCCAAAGGCGTGCTGGTGTTCGTGCCGCACACCACAGCCGGCGTGACGATCAACGAAAACGCCGATCCCTCGGTGCCCGCGGACATCCTGAACCACCTGGAGAAACTGGTGCCGCAATCTGCCAACTTCCGCCACGGCGAGGGCAACAGCGACGCCCATATCAAATCGAGCATGATGGGCCAGTCGCTGCTCGTGCCAGTCGAAGGCGGCGAGCTGGTGTTGGGCACCTGGCAGGGAATCTTCTTCGCCGAGTTCGACGGCCCGCGCTCGCGGAAACTGCACGTGAAGGCGATCTGAGCCGCGCAAGACCGCTCAGAGTTCGTCTTCGTCGAGCAGTTGAAGGCGAAGGTACACCTTGCGGCCGCCCTCCTCGATGTACGCTCCGGAATGGGGCGGGAAGGTCCGGGCGCGAAGGATGTCGATCAACTCCCGGGCGGTGTAGGTCCTGTCCAGGTCGATCGGGTCGATCTTCTCGACGTCGCGTTTCTTCCATGTGGGCGTCGGCGTCAGGTGCTTTTGCTCGATGGGAGCGAACTCGCCGGCACGGAACTTCGGCCAGGCGCGGCGGAACAGGGCCTCAGCGGCGATTTCGATCCTGCGATACAGCGTCTCGCCGGTGTCCTTGAGATCGACGGGCTCTTGGATCCGGTCGATGATCGGACCGGTATCGATGCCCTCGTCCATCAAGTGCAGCGTCGCTCCGGCAGGCGTGCGGGTGATGATCGACCAGACATTGGCGAAATTGCCGCGGTTGTACGGCAGGTACGAATTGTGCAGGTTCACCACCCCGCGCGGCGCCAGAGCCAGCGTATCGGCTTTCAGGATATAGTCGAACAGGACCGAGAGCAGGACGTCCGGCTGCCACTGGCGAATCCGATCGTGCGTCGCCGGGTCGTTGATCGTAGGGGCCGAGATGACGCGCTCAGCGGGAAGGTCGAACGTGCTGACGATCTCGTCGCGGAACATGGCCCGATCCGGCGGATGGGCGACCAAGCCGACAACCTCGTCGCCCTGCTCCTTGAGGACCTGTCCGATCCGCCAGCCGAGGTAGTTGTTGGCCAGGTAGAGAACCTTCATGCGACCGCTCCGGTGAAGGTCGATCCAATCCGCCACCGGCCGTCGGCCAGCAGCTCGCGACTCGACCGGCGTTCCTCGCCTTCGGCCTGGGCAACCAGCACCTCAATGGCTCCATCGCTTGTGGCGACGACGGCATTCCCGGAGTCGGCCTCGCCGACGATCGCGCCGGGTTTGCCGGACTCCGATCGCGCCGCCGCCTGCCAGATAAAAAACTTGCGGCCGTCAACGAAGCTGAACGCGCCGGGATACGGATCGGTCAGGGCGCGAACCCAGCGGAGTTGATCGGCGGTCGATTTGCTCCAGTCGATCACGCCGTCCTGCGGCCGGCGCTTGGGCCAGTAAGTCGCCCGGCTGTGGTCCTGCGGCGTTCGCGGAAGCGGTCCGCGGCGCAGCAGCGTACAGAACGTACGAACGGCCTGGACGTGCAGTGCTTCGAGCCGGCCGTAGAGGCTGGCGGCGTCTTCGTCCTCGCCGATGGAAAACGGCTCCTGGTGAACCAGATCGCCGTCGTCCACGCCGGGCGTCAGGAAGAAGATGCTGATGGCGCTTTCCCGCAGGCCGTGGATGATCGACCAGGGTATAGGCGCGCGGCCGCGGCCCAGGGGAAGGCGGGTCGGATGCATGCCCAGGCACCCCTGGCTCGGCAGCGAAAGGATCGGCTCCTTGACCAGTTGCGACCAGTTCCAGACGCACAGCAGGTCGATCCGCCACGTGCGGATTTCGTCAGCCACCAGGTCGGTGTTGATGTCGCGGATGCGGTGAAGCGCGATGCCGTACCGTTCGCAGAGATCGCCCAGATCGCGGTAGCCGCTGCGGTGGCTCAGCGACGGATCGTAGCCGAAGGCGACCTCGGGTACGATGCCCTCTTCGCAGAGCGCCTTGAGGCAGTACCAGCTCAATCGCAGTCCGCCGGCGAAGGCGAGTTTCGGGATCACGGGGCTCTCCTGGGTTCGGATACCGCTTACCCGTCTTATCGGCGGTTGACGGCGTCGGCGATTAGCCGCATCGCCGATCCGACGAGCCGCCAGACAGGCCTACCGTCCGCTAAAAAGAGATCGGGGCACGGTTGGTCGGCCGCGCCCCGATCGCGTTCGCAAGTCGCTTGAAGTCGTTGTTATTTGACGAAGTCCTTGAGCTCTTCGTCGAGCTTGTCCACGTCGGCGGTCTCGATGGTGAAGACCCAGCGATTCTCGCCGGTGGCGGCCTGGGCGTAGCGGCCGGTCTTGGCCTGACGGGCGACGTCCAGCCCGTGTGTTTCGCCGTCGGCCTCTTCAACCGTCAGCGTGATGTGCGGCGTCTCCAGACCATACTTGTCGGCGTCCTGCGGATCGAACGAGACGTAGCGCTTGGCCTTCAGTTCGGCCATGGCGGCGATGACCTTTTCCACCTTGGTTCCGTCGATCTGGACCACCGGATCGGCTGGGTATCGCCACTGATCGCCGTCCTTGACGAATTCGAGGGTGCTCTCAGCCCGCTGGATGGTGAGCTTGCCGGCATCGGACTTTGAGAGCCCGGTAAAGATCGACCGCCGCACCAGCTCAGCCGACAAATCATCGTAGAGCTGCTGGCCGACCTGGGCGACCAGGGCCGGCGTCTGATCGGCGACGGTGGCGTAAACCTTCCCGTCGCGACGCGAGACCAGCAGCGTGTACTGCCGCCCGGCCGGCTGGGTCTGCGTGGTCGGTGCGGTGGCCGGCGCCGTGGTGGGCGCCTGGTCCTCAAGCTCGGTGGTGACGACAACGGTGATATCCGGCTCGTCGAGGCCGTATCGGTTCAGATGATCGGTATCGACGTAGCTGTCGGCTTGGAGAGTGGCCAGGGCCATGATCAGGTCCTTGACCGCCTTCTGCTCGGCCTCGGCGTCCACCGGCTGAGCCACCCGCCAGCCGCCCGCCTCCCGCCACTCCAAACGGTACGTGCGATCCTCGCGGCGGACTTCGAAGGCGACGGCGCTGTCCACGTCAAAGTTGAGCACCTTGCGATCGCGATAGGCGATCGCCGGCTTGAAAACGGCTTGGAGCGTCTCTTCCGGGACGGCAAAGAGGTAGTCGAGACCGACCCGCTGGGCGTAGCGGTAGAGGCCGCTGGGCGTGGTTTCGCCCACCGCGATCTCGACCGGTTCGAGTTTGCCCTCAGCCACGATCCTGATCCGGCGCTGCGGGTTGTCCAGAGCCTGTTCGCCCGTCGGCTGATCGACGAAACTGGCGGCCTTGAGTTCGGTCAGCTTGTTCAGCAGGCCGTCCACCGCCGAACTATCGACCGCAAGCGTCTGATCGCCCTGAACCAGCGTCCAGGTTCCCTGCTTCTTGTCGAGCACCACATCGCCTTCCGGCTGGGCGATCTCGACGTGGTTGATCTCGGCGACGGCGGCGTCGATGAGCTTCTTGTCGCGCCAGGCTTGCAGGTCGGGAATGATCTTTCCGAGGTCCTCCTGCTTGACCGTCACGACCCACGGGCGATCGGCGAGCTTGGCGTAGGTCTGCTTGGAGTCCAGACCCGCGGGATTGCCAACGAGCACGACGTAATCGGTGCGCTTGGTCGTCGGCTGCGTGTCGGCCGGCTGGGTTTCGCCTTCCTTCGGTTCGGGCTTGACCTCCTCGACCGTGGTCACGACGACCCGCCACTTCGGCTCGGCCAGGCCGTACATCTGAAGCTGCTCCGGCTGGTCCTCGGCAAACTCCTCAGCCTTGAGCCAGGTCACCGTGTCGATGGCCTTGGTGATCGTGTCCTTTTCGACCGGGGCCCGCATGGGCGAGGTCATCACCCACTTGCCATCCGTCTTGACGAACTTGTACTCCGTACCGGCCTGATCGGTGTAGACCAGTTCGGCGACCTTGTCCTTGTTGGGCTCCCAGAGCCGCTTGTCGCGGTATTCCTTCAGGTCCTTCTTGATCTTCTCGCGCAAATCGACGTCGACCACGGCAATCGGCTCCGAGTCGCCCGTCCTGACGTAGGTGTTCTCGGACGCCACGACGTTCTTGCCGATCTGGAGGGTCAGCGTCCGGTCGCCTTCGAGGGTCACCACCATCGACGGCTCGGCCAGCCCGGTCTGTTCGAGGCTCAACTCCCCTTCAGCCCCCGGAGTAAAACTCCGCAGCTTCTTGGCGTCCTGGAACGCCGTCACCAGGTCGCTGACGTCCCACGACACCGCGGCGACCTCGACCGGCTCGACGATCGTCCACTTCTGGTCCTGCTTCTGGAACACGACCTTGCCGCGGCCCTTGACCTCCAGGGTCATCCGGCTCACGTCCTCGAGCTTAGGCGCGATCAGCATCTGCTCGCGGGCGTCGACCGTCGGGGCCTCGGAGACCGGTGTCTTGTCATCCTGCGGCGGGGCGAACACGCCCAGATACCAGCTCGCTCCGACCAGAACGATCAGGACCACCAGCAACGTCAGTGTAGTCTTGAAACTCATAGTGCCGTGCACTCCTCCCAAACAACCGCCGCCGGCCGCCCGCCGGCCGGCGAACCTACTTGCGCCGGACCAGCCACACCGCCCCGCCCGCCACCAGAGCGGCCAACGGCCACGCAACCCAGAAGAAGACCTTCCAGGCGATCATGCCGGACTCCGAGATCGGTCCGATCCGCTGCACGTCAGACCGCCGCGGCCCGACCGCGATCAGGTTCTCATTGTCGTTGAGCCAGAACGCGCTGTTGGCCACCAACTCCAGGTTGGCCGGATTGGTCAGAACCTGGACGAAACGGTTGCCCATCCACACGATCTGCGTCTGGTTGGCCACGTCGTTGATGGCGAACTCGGCGCTGCCGAAGACGACCACCTTGGCCCCGGTCTCGCTGTTCTCAGCCTCGACGGCCAGGTCGAACGGCGGCTTGGTGTCCTGCTCGTCCTTCTCGGTGAAGCCCTGCTGCATGAGCATGAAAATATTCTCTTCAGCCCAGACGTTGTCCGTGCCGGCGTCCACCCGGATAAGCGGATCGACGGTCACGTGCTCCGGCAGCTTCTCAGCCACCGTGATCGGGACGGCCATCTGGAACTGGCTCGGCAGCGACTCGACCGGCTCGGTGATCTGGTGCGACTCGTAACGGTTCAGTTCGATCTCCTGACGCGGAATCACCTGGTCGCGGATGTTCCAGACCCGGATGACCAGCTTGTCGGGGTCCACCTTGACCCCGAACTTGTCCTGCAGCATCGAGGCGAAGGGGTACGGCTGGCCGGTCATCATGGCCGGCGAGAACCGGACCAGGAAGATCGCCCGACCGCCCTCATCGAGAATCTGTGAGAGCCGCTCGACGTGCTGCGGTTCGTAGCCGCCCTGCGGCGGCATGCCCGGCGCCTGGCGCTGCTGGGGCTGCGGCGGCAGGACGACGTAGACCCGCCGGGTCGCGTCGGGTATCTCCGGCGGCGCCTCCGAGGCCAGCATGTCCCACTCCTCGACCACAAAGTTGGCCTCTTCAAGCTTGTCCTTGACCGCGCCGAACGGCGGCTCGATCATCCGCATGCCGCCGAACCCGGGCTTGATCGGGCTGGGTGGTCCGGCGTGGACGAAGACGACGGCCGAGCGCTCCTTGGCGGTCAGGGCGAGGATGGCCGAACTGACCGCGGCCTCGCCGTTAAAGTCATAGTTGACCGGAGCGGTCGGGTCCTGGCCCTGAGGGGCGCGGGAGATCTGCCAGACGTCGTTGAACGGCAGCACCCTGGCCTTGCTCGGCCCTTCGACCACGATGGTCTTGGCGTTGCGGGCGCTGACCTGGTCGTAGAGTTCCTCGAGTTCCAGCTTCGGCAGGTCGGTGAATTCATCGAGTTGCTCGGTCAGAGACCCAACCAGCGGCTGGTAGCGTTCGGACGCGCCGCGGAAGAACTCAGCCGTCTTCTCATCGAGCCCCTCGATCGCGGCTCCGTCCTCGGCGAGGTACTTGCCCGCGGCGTCCAGCGTGCCCTTGGACCCGTCGTAAAGGTCCTGGATGAGCTTCGTGGCGTCCGAGTAACGCGGAATGTCCCCGCCCGAGATCAGTTCATGGATCTGCTCGACGAGCGTCCGCGAATCGTTGAGCAGGCGGGTGAACCGCACGTAGATCCCCACGATGTTGGGGTTGTTGTTGATCTTCGGGTTGGCCTGGGCCGCCTCGTTGATCGTCTTGACCTCCTGGTCCAGCAGGGTGACGATCTGCGGACCGACCTCCTTGAACCGCTCCACGATCCCCTTGTGCCCGCCGGCCTCGTCGCCGTACTTCTCGATCAGACGCTGCAGCAGCCGCGTCTTGGCCGCGGTGTCCTTCAGCGGATCGATCACCTCGTAGCTGACCCGCCCCGAGACGCCCGCGTAGCGGCGAAGCAGGTCGACCACCTGACGCTTCTGCTCCTCGCCCTGCTCGTCCATCTCCTCGACGCGGTACAAAGCGGTCAGGACCACCGGCTCCTCCAGGTTCTCGATGAGCTTGGTCGTCCGCGAAGACAGGCTGAACTTGCCGCTCTTGGTCACGTCCACCGCCGGCGGGGCCGCGCGGTCGGCCACGAAGTTGACCAGCACCACCAGGACCCAGACGATCAACACCGCCAGGACCACGTTGCCGCCGAAAACCAGGCGCCGTTTGGTTTGCGTTTGGCTGTTTACCGCCATCGTCGGGACTCCAGAATCTTGACCGCTACGAACAGCACGCCCGCGGACGCGCTGAGGAAGAACACCACATGCTTCAGGTCGATCAGCCCGCGCGAAAACTCGCCGAACCGCTCATAAATGTTGATCGACATCAGCACCCGCTGCCAGGTCCCGGTCACCTTGTAGGTGATGCCCAGCAGCAGGAACGTGAACGCGCTGAGGATCAGAAACGCCAGCACCGCAGCGACCACCTGGTTGCGGGTCATCGCGCTGGTCAGCACGCCCACCGCGACAAACAACCCGCCCAACAGAACCAGACCCAGATACCCGCTGAGAATCGGGTAGACGTCCGCCGGACCGTAGAACAGAACGATCAGCACGTAGATCAGCGTGGGCGCGAGCATGGCCAGAAAGAACAGCCACGTCCCGAAAAACTTGCCCAGGATGACCTCCCAGTCCCGGACCGGAGCCGTCATCAGCGCCTCGATCGACCCGGACTTGAACTCCTCCGCGAGCAGACGCATCGTCAACATCGGCATGATGAACACCAGAATGAACGCCTGCCGGTCAAACAGGTCCCGGAGTTGCGCCTCCTTGCCGGGACCGAAAATCTCCCCCGCGAAAAATACGCCCGAAACGGCGAGGAACACCCCGAGCACCACGTACGCAATGGCCGAAAAGAAGAACGCCGAAAGCTCCCTTTTCGCCAACACCCAGACTTTGCTGTTCATAGCCGGAAACCTCACGAATCAACCGTCATCAAAAGGAAACGCCCGCGCGGGTTCAAGCCTCAGCGACCGCCGCGGCACGGGCCCCCTGCTGGGCCACCGCACGCACGAAGAAGTCCTCGAGCGTGGCCACCTCAAGCCGCATCTCCCGAAGCGACCACTTGTTGCGAGACGCCAGCTCGTAAATCCGTTCCCGCGGGTCGCTGCGCTCCGCGACCTCGATGGCCAGACGCAGATAGCCGTCGGTCGGCGTGACGTCGATCGACTTGACGCTCTCGATCCCGCGGATCGACGACTCGATGGAGTCCTTGGGACCCTTGAGCTCCACGATCAGCCGCGAGTGCTCGCGAATCTGCCGGCGAAGGTCTTCAATGCTCCCCTTGGCGACGATCCGCCCGCCGGAGATGATGATCGTCTGCTTGCAGACCGCCTCGACCTCGGGCAGAATGTGGCTCGAAAGCAGGATCGTGTGCCGCTCGCCGAGGTCCTTGATCAACTGCCGCGTGGCCCGGATCTGAGTCGGGTCCAGGCCCACCGTCGGCTCGTCGAGGATCAGCACGTCCGGATCGTGGAGGAGGGCGTCGGCCAGGCCCAGACGCTGGCGAAAGCCCTTGGACAACTGACCGATCGGGCGGTTGAACACGTCGCTGAGCCAGCACCGCTCGCTCACGTAACCGATCCGCTGCTTGAGCTTGCCCTTCTCCATGTCGCGAAGCTGGCCGCGAAACTGCAGATACTCGCGGACCCGCATCTCAGGATAGAACGGCACCGATTCGGGCAGATAGCCGATCCGCTGGCGGACCTCCAGGGACTCGCTGAACACGTCGTGCCCCGCGATGGTCGCCGAACCGCTGGTCGCGGGCATGAAACAGGTCAGCACGCGGATGGTCGTGGTTTTGCCCGCCCCGTTGGGACCGAGGAAGCCGACGATCTGGCCCTGCTCGATCGAAAAACTGATGTTGTCGATCGCCAGCGTCGGACCGTAGTACTTCGTCAAATTCTTGACTTCAATCATTCTGCAGCTCTCCACTGAAGACGGCTGGAACTCCGCCAAACCTGAAATCCCGGCGCCGCCAATCCGGCCCCGTGCAATGGTACGCCGCTCCCTGCCGTCTGCGTCAACCGGCAATCGCTATTCGCTCTTCGTCGTATACGCGTTATACGCCTGCGACGCGGAGAGGTTCCGCGCCGTTACAATTTGATATACGTTCGGTCCGGGATTGTCAAGCCTTGGCCGCGCCATTCGCACCACGACCGGCGCGCGCCGCAACAGCCGAAACACGCATGGCGTGGCGTCGCCATGGGCGATTCGGGCGGTCGGACTCGCGACCGCGGACCGGCCCGCGGCCAGGTCGCCGACCTCGCTACTTCCTCGCCCTCCCGATGCCCGACTCGCCCAGGAACCGGACGCTCTTGGCCACCGCTTCCATCATGTCGGTCGCGCAATTGTCCAACTCGACGATCAGCCACTCCAGCACCTTCGGATCGGCCGCCTCGACCGTCGCACGCACCGGAACCTTCCCCTCCCCGACCGCCTTGTGCACCGGCGGATTGGTCAGGTCCCCGTCCTTGATGTGCAGCAGCGGAATGCGCGACGCCCACTGCCGGGTCACGCCGATACTGTCCGCCCCGCCGTGGCAGCACCAGTAAATGTCGAGTTCGCTGAAAAGGTTGGGCGCCTCGGACAGGATGATCTCGTACGGCGTCTGGCCGCCAAACTGCCGATCAAACTCCCACCAGTGGTTGTGCATGCCAAACTTCAGGCCGACCGACTTGGCCAGATCGGCACCCTCAGCCAGCTTGGCCGCACAGGCCCGAACCGAGTCCTCCGTCTTCATGTCGTCCGGTCCGAAACCACCGATCAGGTGGGTGTATCCCAACGCACCCGCGTCCGCAGCCATCTGATCGATGGTCTGTCTCGTCGGCAGACCCACGTGGGCGCTGGAACTCTTGAGACCCAGATCGCCCACGATCTTGGCCACTTCCTTGGCCGACAGACCGTGCAGGCCCGCGTATTCGACGCCTACGTAGCCCATCGCGGCCACTCTCTTAAGAACACCGGGGAAATCCTTGGCGGCTTCCTCCCGAACACTGTAAAGCTGAAGCGAAATCGGCTTGGCCATTGTCTGCTCCTGTCTGGTTCTGCATGATCCCGACCACACACCGCGGAATCGGGTGATGGACGCTACTTTAAGGCCCGATCGCGCGAATTCAACAGAAAACCGCAGCGTCCGGGTCTCGACGCCCTTCACCGCCGGCTCTCAGCGGCTCAAACAATACTTATTAAGAACTAGCAAAAGTGTCACTGGCCAAACGTTGCACCCTCTGGTATAATTCCTCACACAGCACCTCCGGGGTGAACGAGGAGGTGGCACGCACTACGTAACTTCAGTGGAGGCTGTGAACTACAACGATGCCGGATTCTTCTGCCGCCAGTCATGCCAGACCGATCAATATCGCCCTGTTGGGCACGTACGTGCCGCGCCGATGCGGAATCGGCACCTTCACCGCCGATCTGTGCAATTCCATCAAAACGCAACTCAACGGCCGCGGGAGCGTCTTTGCCGTCGCCATGGATGACGTGCCCGAAGGCTACGACTATCCGCCCGAGGTCCGCCTCGAAATCCGCGCCGACATGGCCCGCGACTACCGCATGGCCGCGGAATACCTCAACATCTCGCCCGTGGATGTCGTGGTCATCCAGCACGAGTTCGGAATCTTCGGCGGAGGCGAGGGCGGAACCTACATCAACACCTTTCTGGAACGCCTGCGCAAACCCGTGATGGCCACGCTGCACACCGTCCTGGAAAAACCCGCTCCCGAATACGAGCGGGCGATGCAGCGGCTCATCCGCTTCTGCGAGCGGCTCATCGTGATGAGCCTCAAGGGCAAACAGATGCTCATGGACATCTACGGCGTGCCGGAACAGAAAATCGTCTTCATCCCGCACGGCATTCCGGACGTCCCGTTCGTGGACCCCAATTTCTACAAGGATGAACTCGACCTGGCCGGGCGGCGGGCCATCCTGACCTTCGGCCTCCTGAGCCCCAACAAGGGCATCGAAAACATGATCCGCGCCATGCCGGCGATCGTCGAAAAATACCCGCGCCTCGCCTACGTCGTGCTCGGAGCGACACATCCGCACGTCAAGCGGCGATACGGCGAGCAGTACCGCAACTCGCTCAAGTCCCTGGCCGCCGAACTCGGCGTCGAGAACAACGTGGTCTTCGTCAACAAGTTCGTCGAACTCGACGAACTGTGCCGCTACATCGGCGCCGCCGACGTCTACGTGACCCCCTACATGGCCAGAGAGCAGATCACCTCGGGCACCCTGGCCTACGCCATCGGAGCGGGCAAGGCGGTCGTCTCGACCCCCTACTGGTACGCCGAGGAACTCCTGGCCGACGGCCGGGGTAAACTCGTCGAATTCGGCAGCACCGAGGACCTCAGCCGCGAAATCCTCTGGCTGTTCGACAATGAGGTCGAACGCCACGCCATGAGAAAACGCGCCTACATGTACGCCCGCCGGATGATCTGGTCACAGGTGGGTGCCGACTACATCAACCTCGCCAACGAGGTCTGCTCCCAGCGGCCGGAACGCCCGCGACCGGTGGTCACGCCGCGAGAGTACGACCGGCGGCTCTCCGAACTGCCGGAAATCAACCTCCAGCACCTCCACACCCTCACCGACCACGTCGGCATCATCCAGCACGCCAAGTACGCCACGCCCGAACGCCAGCACGGCTATTGCACCGACGACGTCGCCCGCGCGATGGTCTTCACCGCCATGCACTGGTCGCTCTATGAGGACAGCGCCATCATCCCCCTGATGCACGTCTACCTGGGATTCCTCCACCACGCCTTCTGCCCCGAAACCGGCCGCTTCCACAACTTCCTGACCTACGACTTGAAGTGGGTCGAGCAGGGAGCCGGGTCCGAGGACAGCCATAGCCGAGCCCTCTGGGGACTGGGCAACCTGGTGGCCGACGCTCCCGACCATTCGCTGCTGGCCCTGGCCAATATGCTGTTCCACGACGCGCTGCCCCAGGTGACCAGCTTCACCCACCCCCGGTCCCTCGGATTCGCCCTGCTGGGCATCCACAGCTACCTCCGCCGATTCAACGTGGACACCGAAATCCGCTCCGTGCGCGAAAAACTCGCCCGTTCCTTGATGGGCTGGTACAAGCGACACGCCTCCGACGAGTGGTTCTGGTGCCAGGACGAGGTAACCTACTGCAACGCCGTACTGCCTCACGCCCTGCTCCTGGCCGGCCCCTGGCTGCCCGACAACGAAATGCTGACGACCGGCCTGCGGTCCCTCCGGTGGCTCCTCGACGTGCAGACCAATGACGAAGGCCAGCTTTCGATCATCGGCAACAACGGCTGGTTCCAGCGCAGCGGCCACCGCGCCCGCTTCGATCAGCAGCCGGTCGACGCCATGTGCCTGGCCCGGGCCTGCATCGAGGCCTACAACGTCACAGCCGACCTCCAGTGGCTCCGGGAGGCCCGAAAGTGCTTCGAGTGGTTCATGGGCCGTAACGACCTGAACCTGCCCGTCTACGATTTCCGAACCGGAGGCTGCCGAGACGGTTTGGTGCCCACCGGAGTGAACCAGAACCAGGGGGCCGAGTCCACGTTGGCATGGCTGATCTCACTCGCCTCAATGCACATGGTCTCAAAGCAGATCAGTGACACCCATGAAGAGAAAGCCGCAATGAACGCGATTTCTCAGAATCCGTCCTGATGGCCAGTGATTCGCGATTTGACGACAATTCCCCTTTTTTTCGAAGATTAGCCATATAATTAGCTTAGAAGAAGTTGCGAAGGCCGCAGAGGCGCTGCCACAAAGCGAAACCTCGGTGGGCGATGACCGACGCAGGCGCCGGGAGCGATTATGTTGCAACCGTGTCCGCCGATCGGCCGAAAATAAACAAGAGAGACAGGATACGGAATCGGAGGGCGAGCAATGGCCGTTGCCCCGATCGTGATGATCTCAAGCTATCCGCCGCGACAATGCGGCATCGGGACGTTCTGCGAAGAGGCCCGCGAATTCATCCAGAGGCAGGTCCCGGACCGACCGGTGATCGTCATCAGCCATACCGACGGGCAGGGCGAGGGCGTCATCCCGCTGATCGACATGAGCCAGCGAACCTGGTGGAAACCGGTCGCCGAGAAGGTCCGCGAACTCCAGCCCTACGTGGTTCACATCGAACACGAGTACGGCCTCTACGAATATCACGATGATCGCGGAATCAGCGACAACAACGAAGGCTTCCTCGATCTCCTGGATTCGATCAACGACGTGCCCACCGTGGTCGAGCCACACACCGTCCACGGCCGCCTCACCGACCGCGAAGCCGAGTTCCTCTACGACATGTGCGAGCGGGCCGACGTCGTCCTGTTCAAGTGCTCCTACCAGAAATGGCGCCTCGACTGGAACTTCATGTCGCGAGGATGGCGGGCGCCCAAAAACATCATGATCGTCCCGCACGGCGCGCGGGCCGACCGCTACTGGCCCGAAGAGGAAATCCCGCGCCTCAAGCGTGAACTGGGCCTCGACAAGACCCACCTCTCCGACCATCTGGTCGGCCTCGTCGGCTGGATCCAGTCGAACAAACGCTGGGACATCCTGACCAGCATGTGGGAGCAGATCGTCAAGGAGATCAAGGCCCGGACCGGCGAAAAGTGGGACCTCCTCGCCGCCGGCACCTGGCGCGACCCCAACCACCTGCCCGATTACCAGAAGTACAAGGAGCACATCCAGCTTCTGGAAAAACGCGGCATGGCCCACTACTTCGAATTCGTCCCACGCGGCGAGATCTACTACAAGGTCATGGCGGTCTGCGACATCATCGTGCTGCCCTCGACGGATGAGACGCAGTCGGGCACGCTGGCCCGGATCATCGCCCTGAACAAGCCCTTCATCACCACCGCTCCGATGGAAGGGCTGACCTCCCAGACCATCGAGAGCCAGGGCGGGCTGCTGTTTACCAACAAGCCGACCCTCCGCCAGAACCTGATCCGCCTCGCCTCGGACAAGCAGCTTCGCACCACCCTCTCGCAGAACCTGCGGGTCTACCTCGAAAACGTGGTCAGTTGGCCGGTCGTGGCCAGGCACTACGCCCAGTCGTACGAACTGGCCCGTCAGGGCAAGACGACGCACCAGAAGATCGAACTGCCGGTCGAGTTCTGATCGAACTACCGGCCGACCGTCTTGATCACGAGGAACTGCGGCCGGGCCGTCACCGTCAATTTGGCGTTGCGATCCACGCTTCGCGATCGGCCCATCAGATCGACCGCTGTGATTTCACCCACCGGGAGTCCAAGTGTGCCCAAATCCGCCTCGACGCCGCCGGGCCGATCGCTCCAGAGGACGAACACCTCACGATTCTCTCCGCGGAATCGGAACGCCTGGAGCGGTGCGGTCCCGCCGGACGGACGGCTGACGAAGTCCGTGCCGTCGAGCATCCGGGCCGCTGTGGCGTAGGCGACCAGCCCGGCTTTCGGCCGACGCGCGTCGCCGGCGACCAAGCCGAAGTCCCACACCGGATGGTCCAACGCGATGAACCAGAAGTACTTGTCGATCCCAAGCGAAAGGCACGTGACGGCGGACCGGACCAGGTATTCCGCGCCGGCCCGCTGCTGCGGCAGGTTCGTCAGGTTCATCGCGATCCCGTTCTCTGTCACCCAGACCGGTTTGCTCACGCCGTGCCGGCGATACACCGCCATAAACTGCCCGATGATCTCCTCCGGCTGCCACTGCCACGGGTAAAAGTGCAGATTGTACACGTCGGTGTACCGGTCGCAGCCCAGCTCAAGAAGCCGGTCCTGGAACTCGGCGCCCATGTACTTCATTCCCCATTCGCCAAGGAACGAGGTCGAGGCGATGCCCGTCTGAACGACCTGGGCCTCCGGGTTCGCCGCCTTGACCGTTTGGTGAAAGGCTTTATGAAAGGCAAAATACTCCTCGACGGTGTTGCCGTTCGCCTCGTTCCAGACCTCAAGGTACCTGACCCGGCCGCGATAGTGCGACGCGTACCAGGCAACCAGTTCCAGGGTCAGCGGACTGCTCCAGCGGGGCTTGGCCGCTTCCGGAAAATTGTAGTCTTCAAAGAACGTCAGGCTCTGCAGGCCGCGGGCTCGCATACCGTCAATGAACGCCTCCCGCTGCGGCCAGCTCTCGCGCTCCGTATCAAAGTTCGTGTTGGTCCGCACCCAGACCGCCCCGATCTTCTCGAAGATGTCCAGCAGGCTCTTGACGAACGAGGGATCGCGGTCGATGTAGCCGTAGTGAACCCCGAAACGACTCTGCTCCGAGTCCGCCGGCTTGGGCACGGGAACGACGGAGGCGAACACGTCGATGTACGCCCCTTCCGTATCCGTCAGCCAGTAGATGCCCGGATCGACGTTCTCCATGACCACCGCAGCGGGCCGGCCCGGCTCCACCGCGATCTCCCGCACAATCCGGTCGTCGTAGTCGCGGACGCAGACCGTCGTCGACCGGGTGCTGGTCAGACTGAACCTGACCGGATTGCCGGCGGTCAGAACGTGGTCGTAGTTGTGGAACGCCACCGACACCCGGCCGAAGTCCTCGGTGTCGAGAACCACATCGTCCAGGCCCCCTGCTCCGTTGACATGGTCGAGCTTGAATGAGACCCGGACGTGATGTGTTCCCTCGGGCAGCGCAATCTCCGCCCGAACCTTCCGCCAGACGTCCGGCGTCTCCTTGGTCTTCTCGATCACGCTCTCGCCCAGCGGCCTGTCGTCGGCGTCGAAGAACAGCAGCGAAAGCACCAGGCCGCCTTCACCGCCAACCCGCTTGGCGTTGGTCACAAAACCGGAAGCGTAGAGCGTCCTGACGCCCTCTGGAACCGCCACGGCGTCGGAAACGTACGCCAGAACGCCGCCCGAATCGTCCTGCGAAATCATCAGCCCCCGCTCGCTCTGCCGACCGGCCCCCAGCGCATCAACGGAAACCGAGGACCAGCCGACGATACGGCCATCGACCGGCGCAGCCTCAAAACCGCCGTTTGGCATCAGGTCCGCGCCAAAGGCCGTCGTAACGCTGATCAGTAGCGCCGTCAGGATCACCCGGAGACCTTCACGCTTCATGTCAGAGATTCCTCATAGGAAAGTGCCGGCCCTGCACAAGAACAGCCTGCGCCGTGCCTTCAATACAGGTCCATCCGATACCACTCGGGCCACAGCCATTGCTCGTACGGGTTGGGATGGGACGTGTGATACTCCGCGACCCGCCCCGACGGGGCCAGATGGATCGATGTCCGCCCCGGATGGCGGATCGTGCCTTCGTTCATGCAGCGAATGTATGTGCACTCCTGGCCCGCGGTGTCCGCCCCCGACGCCAGGTCCGGAACAGGGCTTCCGCTGTACTCGAGCATGAACATTGGAGCCAGGTACGGCCTGTCCGACCACTTCAGCCAGTGATTCAAGTTGTTCCAGTACGAACACGGAACCACCGGAGACCACCGCTGCTCAAGGTAGTTGTACTTCGGGTTGCTGAAGGTCGGACCCTCATACATCTCCTTTCCACCCCACGGATCAGCCGGACAAATCACGATCCGCCGATCCACGATGTACCGATCCGCCCACCTCTCCGAATCGACGTGATCGAACGTTGCATCCAACGACCCGAAGTGGTACGGAACGTACTTGAAATCCCCCTGGTACACCACCATGGCCAACCCCAACTGCCGCAGGTTGTTCTTGCACTGCGTGACCCGTACCGCCTCACGCGCCTGCGCCAGCGCCGGAAGCAGGATCGCCACCAGCACCGCGATGATCGCCACCACCACCAGCAACTCGATCAACGTAAATGATCTTGATGTCCGGAAACGCATCGTCCGGTGCTCCACAAATCAGCAATCAACAATCGACAATCAGCAATTCCTCGCCCTTCCCGTGCTCTCGCGAACCACCAGTTCGCATCGAAGCTCGGTCTCGGCGCTCGGCGGCACCAGAATCTCAAGTCCGCGAACCAGCCGGTGAACCTGCCGCGCCGCTTCGTAGCCGAACTGAAGGTACGGAACCCGCACCGTGGTCAGAGGCGGACACAGATACGCGGTCTCCGGGAAATCGTCGAACCCGACCACGCTGACCTCCTCCGGCACCGCGACCCGATGCCGATAGAGGCCCGCCAGGACGCCGCGCGCGCTGAATTCGCACGTGGTAAAGACGGCTGTGAACTCCACGCCCTCAGCCAGCAGAGCCTCGACCGCTTCAAACCCGAACTGCAACCCGCCGTGATGGTGCTTCAAGTCAGCCGCGATCACAAGCCGCTCGTCCTGCTCCAGCCCGTGTTCGCCAAACGCCCGACCATAACCCGCCAGCCTCCGGTGAATCGCCGCACGATCCGTCGCCCCGAGCAGGATGGCGATCCGCCGATGACCCAACTCAATCAGATGGTTGATCGCCTCATACGCCAGCTTCTCGTCGTCGATGCTCAACAGCCGGTCGGACATTCGGCCATCGTTGGCGAACAAACAAAAATACGGAAACCGCTGCTCATCGAGCTGATTCAGATACCCGCTGCGATCCGAGGCCCGAAGCACGACCGCCCCATCCGCGCTGCGGCGCCGAAGCTCACGCACCACGTCGGCTTCATTCAGGTCGCGCAGATGGGCCGAGTACACACTCATCTCCAAATCCTCATGCCGGCAATACTCAGCGATCCCTTCCAACGTCTGAGCCAGAAACGCCCCAAAGTCCAATGAGTGCCCATCGTACTGCTGTACCAGCACACAAAGATTAGCCACCCTACTACTAACTATCCTGGGCTTATAATTGTGCCGCTCCGCCACCTCCTGCACCTGAGCCCGCACCTCAGGGCTGACCGCCGGGTGGTTGTTCAGCACCCGCGAAACCGTAGCCGGCGAGACCCCCAGCTCCCGGCTGATCGTGTAGATCGAAACCTTCCTGACCTTTGCCTTCGCCATCAGAGCCCTTATCGTTTCAGGAACTGTTCCATTTTGTTTCATTCTACTTTGAGCCGACAGTGCTGTCAATAGGCTTTCGATGCTTTTTCAAACGCCACTGGCAGGCCGAAAAATAGCCCGCTTTTGCCGCTCAACCCGGTCTGTCGGTCGGCTGCGTGCTGGCCGGTTGCGTAGCCGTGTCGGTGAGGGCGGCAACCTTCTTGCGGAGTTCCTCAATCTCACTCTCCTTGAGAGGGCCGCACTGCCTGAAATGCTCGACCTTGGCCAGGGCATCCCGCAAATCATTGAGCCGCTGGGGCTGATGCTTCACCAGAAAATTCAGGTAACGGCGCCAACAACGTCCGCAGTCATGTCCCTCAAGGGCCTTGTGGTACTGCCGATCCGCAGCGGCGTATCGCCCGTTGCGCGCGAGTAGGTCGGCGTAACGGAGGCGGTGATCTCTGTCAGGACCGAGACATGCCGCCCTTTCGGACGCCGCCAGGGCCTCCTCAAGGCGATCCAGCTTTTCCAGGGCGCCGGCCAATTCGTACAGGAGTGCGGGATGGTCGGGGAATCGCTCGAGTCGGTCGCGGGCGAGTTGTTCAGCCTCAGCCGCGCGGTCCTCAACGAGAAGGTCCATCTGATGGATCGCGGCCGGAAGGTGGGTCGGATCAAGACGGCAGGCCGTGCAGAAGTGCTCGAGCGCCTCCTGCTTGCGTTCCGTCCGCAGATAGGATTGGCCCAGGGAGTAGTGCACCTCCGGGTCGCCCGGCGAAAGCTCGAGGGCCTCCCTGAGAGCACTCTCAACCAGCTGCGTCGTCAGTTCATCCATCTCGTCGGTGGAAATCGCGTTGGTCACGAAGAGGCGAACGGGAACAGACTCGGGACGACACTTCATCAATTCGCGACCTTGGGCGAGTTCCGATTCGTCACGGTTTGAAAGCGACGCGAAGACTTTCAGAATGTACGAGAAACACTCCGCCGCATCCGTCGGAGGCGCGGGGACAGTCGCCGGCCGCGCATCCGAACTGCTTGCCAATCTCTTGAGAAGATCATGGACCGTACCAACCGGAGCGCCTTTGAGCTGGTGGAGCAGTACGACGCCGTCACGCTCATAGTAGTGATGTTTCCCAAAGACCCCGACTACGATGTCGCTTTGAGGCAACAGGATAGGCGAGCCGCTCCATCCGGGTCCCGCGTAGCGTCCTCCCTGCAGGGTGATCGCCGACGCCTTGCCGGTTACATTCACCCGCCAAACGGGTATCTGTTCGAGATAGACCTCACGCGCAATTTGTAGAGAGCCGTCCACCACCTGAGACGGCGGGTAACCAGCAATCACCATCTGCGAAGCGGCCTGCATCTGCTCCTGCGAACCGAGGGCCAGCGAGGGGTGGCCCGACCAGGCTGGCTCCAGCACGGCCACGTCGTTTTCGCGGTCCACCGCAACAACCTTCGCCTCGAAGAGATCGCCGTGGAATGGGCTGACAACCCGCAGCCGGACCCGCAGAACCTGAGCATCCTTCGGCTCGCGATCTTCGACGCAGTGGGCGGCGGTCACGATGTAGCGGCCCCCGGCGACGACAAACCCGATCCGCAGACCGCTGAATCTGACGAATCGCGGCATCTCAGTCCAGTAGCCGAAGTAGACGATGGCTCGCGGATCGAAACTGGCACTACTCCGGGCGGGCACCGGCGGGCGCCGACGGCGGCCCGCCATGGTGTCTGCCGCCTGTTCGGGGGTCTGACCGTATCGGTCCTTCAGCGAGGCATTCGCGCCTCGGGCCAGCAGTGTCCGGACCACTTCGGTTTCTCCCGCCGCCGAGGCCACGTGCAGCGGTGTCATATCGGCGGTGTATTCCCGCCTATTGATCAAAGCTCCACGGTCAAGCAGTTCCTCCACCATCGTGTCATAGCCGTGCAGGGCGGCCAGGTGGAGCGAAGTCATGCCGTGGCGTCCGCGGACGTCCACTTCTGTTCCCCCATTGAGCAGTTCAGTCACTGCCACGGGCTCTTTCCTGCGAACCGCTTCGTGCAGGAGCGTGTCGGGTGCGTTGTCCCAGGACTGGCGGGCGGACTCGGACATTCTGGGCTTGGACGAGCCACGCTTGCCGATCTGGATCGGACACCCGCCGACACCAACCAGAGCGACCGCTACCAGGATTGCCACTATTCGGATTCCGCTGACGTGTCGCACCATGTCACCTCTCCACAGACGTACCGGCCTCGTCCCATGCTACCACTCAAGACGTTGCCGACGAAGGTTTTATTCAAGGTTAATCACGCTGCTTAACCGTTGCCATCGCACGACATCCGACGCATAATGAGGCCCAGAAAGGAACCGCAAATCGATGAGCAAATGGCTTGCACAGCTATTGGCGGCGACGGTGGGGCTTTCCGTCCAAATGCTTGGTCTGCCGGCACTCGCGGCGGAGCCCGAGGCGGGGGCGGCACTGTACCTCTCGGCGATACAGACGACCCAGCCGGCCAGCCCGAACCCGGGCGAGCTTCAGCGGCAGATCGTCCTGTTGACCGCCGCCACCAGACTGGCTCCCAACCTGACGCCCGCATGGAAAGAGCGGATAGATCTGGCCCAGGCGGTCGGCCGACCCGACCTGGCCCAGCGGGCGGTTCAGGCCTTTCTGGCCACCAATCAGCCGAATGCCCTGATGCAAATGCAGTGGATCGAACTTCAGCTTGTCGACCTCCAGACCGTCGAGGCCGGACGCGATTTCCTCGAACAGCTCGTGGGCAACGAAAACGCCCTCCTCCCCGAGGTGGTCAGCGACGTCTACCGGCGGCTGGCGGAACTGGCGTGGCAGGGCTACGAGCCGGACCGGGCCCGCAAGTTCCTCGACCTGGCGATACGGACGGCCCCCCTGAACCTCAAGGCCCAGCGGATGCAGGCCGAGATGGACTGGCCGGGCCAACCGAGAGACCTTGGTGGGCGATCGGCCCGACGGCTGGAATTGCTCCTGGCCGAGGCGCGGGCCAACCCCTTGAACGCGGACATCCAGCAGCAGATCGCCGTCCTGGCGGGCAACGCGGGAATAGAGAAACAACTCCACCTCTGGCTTGACCGCCGAAGAGAGCTCCTTGACCACTTCGGTCTAAAGCCGGATCTGACGCCTGAGCAACGCCTTGAGATCGCCGAAGCGGCTTTGGCTGCGGAAGCCTACCAGACCGGCCTGGACGTGCTCTGGACGTGGTTGAACCGTCGTCAAGCGACGACGAACCCGACCACCAGCCCAACCGCTCAGACCGCGCCCGCAACCCAGCCGGACGATCCGCGACGCGACGTGCTCGAGGCCAGGATGCGTCTGACCCTGGCCGTCCTGGCCCACAAGGTGGATCAGATCGAGATACTCCACGAGCAGGAGGAATGGATCGAGTTGCAGTATCGGCGCCTGCTGGCCGGAGAGTCGCTGGAGCCCGAGGCGGCGGCGATGATCGCCATCTACTGCGCGGTCTACGCCGACAAGCTCGACAACCCCACGCTCGGCGCCCTGAAGTTCGCCAACTATGCGTACCTGGCCACGCAAAGGCCAAGCCGGCCCGCGATCCTGGCCTCAGCCCTGGCCTACGCCCACGCCGAGGAACTGCCCGGAGCCATCCGCCTCCTCGATGAGCTGGATCGGCTGGATCAGCCGCTCGAGGTCCTCGCCAAGGTCTGGGTTCTGGAAACTCAGAAGAAGACCGAGGAGTTGCTCAGCCTCCTGGAGGAAAAACTCCCAAACATGGGCCCCGGCCCGATCCGGCGGATGCTCGAAGAGGCTTGGTCACAGCGGACGGGCCGTCCAATCCCCCAGCCGGATTTCCAGACGGTACGCCAGATGCTGGACCAATTCGACCCGGCCGCCCTGCAGATCGCCTACAATCCGCGGGAGCATCTGCATCTGACGCTGGCGACCCACGGAGACCTCGCACAGGGCGATTTCGTCCGGGTCGAGGCGGTACTGGAGAATACCGGCAAGATCCCGCTGAGCCTGGCCCCCGGATCCTTCGTCGATCCGACCGTGGTGGTCGCGATCACGCCCGAGGACTCGAACGTTCCCCCCTGCTACCTGCGAATCGACCTCGACGCCCGCCAGGTGCTCGAACCGGGGCGCTCGGTCTCAGCCGCCGCTCTGCTGGACGCCGCGCAGACGGCCGACGGGCTCTTCTGGCCCGAGTACGTGATCCGCTACGGCCAGATGCTCAGCCGACCGGTGATTCGGGGGGAAGTCTCGGGAACGGTGGTGGTGGCGGAGGTGCAGCCGGTGGTGCTGATCGAGAGCGAAGCCTCCGGTCCTGAAATCCCGCCGATGACCGACCAACGTCTGGCGGAACTCAGCGAGACCTTGGCGCATCCCGATGCGACAGGCTGGACCTGGGGCAATCTTGCCGCCCTTTACCTTCGCGATCCGCGATTCCAGGAGGCAACTCAAGGTCTGGTTGGCGCGATGACGGAGCGACTGACCGACGCCGATGCGGAAACCACCGCCGTCCTGGCCTTCGGGCTGCGCCACGCCGAGGGAACGCCGGCGGTCTTTAACGCCCTGGCGGCGGTATTGTCCCGGCCGGGCTGGCTGGATCGGCTCACCGCCCTGGACAGCGTCGGCCAACTCCAGGGACCAGCCGCCAAACCGCTGTACGACTACTACGCCCGCAACGACGCCGACCCCCTGGTCCGCCAGTTGGCCACCGCCTATCTCCTGATGGAGCAGAACGGAGAGCAGCCATGACGACGCAGAACCAACCACGCAAGCCGCTGGACATACTGATTACCAATGATGACGGGATTCTCGCTCCGGGTCTGGCCGCCCTCATCCGGGCGGCCGAGCACCTGGGAAACCTTCACGTGGTCGCCCCGGAAACCGCCCAGAGCGCAGCCGCCCATTCGATCACACTGACCGAACCGCTGATCTCTCAACACGTCGAACTGCCCGGCGGGATCGGCGGGTTCAGCATCTCCGGCCGTCCGGCCGACTGCGTCAAACTGGCCATGACCGAACTGCTGCCGACCAGACCGGACCTGGTAATCAGCGGGATCAACGCCGGAGCCAACGTCGGCGTCAACGTCCTCTATTCCGGCACCGTGGCGGCCGCCCTCGAAGCCGCCTTCTTCAACGTCCCCGGCATCGCCATCTCGCTGGACATCCGCGGCAAGATCGACTTCAAGTACGCCGAACAGGTCGCCCGCGAAGCGCTGGACCAACTGGTCCACCAGAGCGTCCTGACCCCGGGACGCGTGCTGAACGTCAACATCCCCATCCCGGAGATCGGCCCGCCCAAGGGCATGAGGGTGGTCCGTCAGTCCACCCGGGCATGGGCGGACCGTTTCCAACGCCGCACCGACCCCCGAGGGCGCGTCTACTTCTGGCTCGACGCCGACGTCAACGAGGACGAGGCCCTCCAGGAAGAGACCGACGAGCATGCCATCAACGAAGGCTACATCACCGTCACGCCGCTCAACAGGGATCTGACCGATCTGAGCGATCTGCGGAATGTCCGAGAACTCCTCGGCGGTTAAAGTCACTGCTAATCAACAAGTTAGAACAGCGATCGGCAGCGATTTCCAGCACCCTGCGGTGAAGATGTAGTCATAATTGTTGACACCTACCGGCTTGAATAGTTTCCAAGGGGGTTGATAATACAGTAAGTTAATGAAAGGCATGCTAGACACTGAGAAACGAAGAAGAGGAGATTTGAGCGGGTAGGTTTGCCTTTTCCCCTCCCCCGACCCAGGCGGCGTTCGCTAGTCCCCAGCAACGCCGCCGATTTTTTGCGCAGCGACCCGTCCTATAACTCCCGTCCATAATCTACTTGTTGTAAACCAGCACCATAGCCCAAGTTGCGGCAGCGGAACTACTCCCAAACCCGGTTGCAAACTTATGCCGGGGGTTGGTCAAGCCGATCTGGTGAAATGTATACTTATGGAGGTCGCCCAGGTTAGCTAAAGCACCCAAACTTCCTTTTTCACACCGGGGACCCCTCGCGGACGCGAAATTCGCGGGCCCAGAGGTCGGAGGGTACTGATGGACGCCACGACAGCGGAAAAGCTGCGAGTGGCCTTGGACGCAGATGACGACTCGATTGAGCGGGCCTTGGCGGAACTCGACCGCAAGGCCTCGGCATGGTTCGATTCGGTCCGGGCCGCACACCAAGCCCTGTGCGCGTTGGCGGGGCCGCGTGTTTCCAGCGAAGAGGCCAAAATCCAATCGACGCCGTCGACCCTCTTGGAGGAAGACGCGGCTGCGCTGCCGGCAGAGACGCCGACCCCGGATGCGGTCCGTGAAGAACTGCAAACCGCCCTCGCGGCACCGGAACTCGACGCCGTCCCAGCCGAGGCGTCAGCCGACGACGCCGCGGCCGGCCGTGAAGATGAGGATCTCCTGGCCAAACACAACATCGTGCGGATCAGCGCCAAAAACAAGGATCGAACACACGCCTCGCCCAAGGCCCACACGACGGCCGAACCGCAGGGCGACGACGGAATCGATGCGCTGCTGGCGACACTGGAGCCCGAAGTGGCTCAGAAGGTTCGCATCATGCACCGGATGTTCCCGGACAAGGATATCGAAGAGTTGATCGAGAGATTTCGGACAGAAGCGGCCGGAGAACGCAACAGACCGGCCGAGAAGGAAGCGGACAAGGGGAAGGGTTGGTCCTGGTGGAGGAGAGACAAACGATGACGCAGGTGAAAGCGGGAAACGCAGCCGAACTGGCGCAACAGGCCCTGGACCTGGGGCATATTCAGGAGTTGGGCAACGATGTCGTGGAGGCGGTTCAACTGCTGCGCGAATTGCTCGAGGCGAGGGCCGAGGCGCTCGAGGCCTGCCGGTCCACCCTCGAAGAGCAGTACCATCAATTCGAGGAAGAACGCAGCCAGTTGGCCCAGCAGGAGTCGGAGCTCTGCGAACAGTTGGAACGCCGCGAAAAGGACCTCGTTGAACGCGAGCAGACCTGCGAGGAAACGCACGAGCAGGCGCAAAAGGTCATGCAGGAGCATGAGCAGCGGTCGCGCGAGCTGGCCCAGAAACAGGAGCAGGTCGAGGCCAGGCTCAAGGAGGTGGAAAAGGCACGACAGGAACTCACCGTCCTCGAGCAGGCCCTCGCCGAAAACGAGAAGAAACTCTCGCAGAAGTCCCACGAGATTGACCAGTGGTCCGCCGCCCTGGAGGAAGAGGGCAAGAAAATCGAGGCTCAGAAGCAGCAACTGGCCAAGGCCGCTTCGCAACTCAAGCAGGAACGCTCCGACTGGGAGAACCAGCGTGGCGATATCTCCGAGGCCGAAGGCAAGCTGGAAAGCCAGCGGGAAGAACTCCGCCGAATGCAGGAGCAGATCCAGTCCGCCCGATCCGAATTCGAACAGGAGCGGACCGCCTTCCAAGCCCGGCAGAAGGAACTCGCCGCCCTGGCCGAGAGCCTCGAGCAGCAGAAGGAGGAACTCGCCGTGCGGCAGACCCAGGTCGAGGCCCTCCAGACCGAGTGGGACGCCAAAATGCAGGAGCTGATGGCCGCCAACGAGAGCCTCTCGGCCCTCCGTGCCCAGCTCGATCGCGAGTTGCAGAACGTGGTCGAACGCAAGGATGACCTGCTTCCCAAGTTCGGCGTGACCGAAGAGGAAGTCAAGCAAGGCGCCCCCGCAAAGGCCGGGCTGCCTGCGGCGAAAAATCCCCAGGCCCGCGAGGCCATCGAACGGTTCCAGAAGCTCTGCCGGGATGCCCGACGGCGGGCGATCGGCGAAGGCTGATGGCGGCGACGGTTGACGACTATTCCCTGGTGCAAGGAACACAAGCATGGTGTTGAAGATGTTCACGCGAAAGCAGACCCCCGCCCAACCGAGGCTCGCGGTGCAGCGGCGAATGACCGGCCGACACAAGGACTACGTGCCGGCCGAACCGCGAACATTGGACCAGGATCCGCTCAAACGGGTTCTCCAACAGGGACGCTGCGGCCTGCTCGTCCGCGGCGACGAACAGTGGCGGAACCATCCGCAGTTCGCCTCGGGCTCGAAAACCGCCCTGCGCAAAATCGACGAGACGTTCGCCCTGGTTCCGGAGGGTTTCGTCTCGCTCCCCCAGACGGTCACCGACGCCCCGGGCTCCCCCGAGATGGACTTCGAAACGGACCCGTTCCTGATGGCCCGCTGCGCGACGACCAACGCCGAATTTCAGTTGTTCGTCGACGACAACGCCTACGAAAACCTCGAACTGTGGCCCAAAGACATCTGGCCCCACCTGATCGACTTCAAGGATCTGACCGGCCTGCCCGGACCTCGCTACTGGGAACATGGACGGCACGACCGACGCCTGGCGGACCATCCCGTGGTGGGCATCTGCTACTACGAGGCGGCGGCGTACGCGGCATGGGCCGGCTACCGCCTGCCGACCGAGGCGGAGTGGCAGATGGCCGCGAGCTGGCGAATCCGCAGTTCGGCCTATGTGCTGCGACGCTATCCCTGGGGCGATGCGATGGACGCCTCCCGATGCAACATCTGGATGTCGGGCGTCGGCACGACGGTCCCGGTTCACGAGTATGAAAACGGAGCCGCTCCCAACGGCGTGCTGCACCTCTGCGGCAACGTCTGGGAGTGGACCGACAGCGATTACTGCGTCTACGACGAGGAAGGACGCCCGGTGGTGGGCGACATGCTGATGAAGTCGATCCGCGGCGGATCCTTCGACACCTACTTCGCCTGCCAGGCCACCAGCTTCTTCCGAACGGGACTGGCGTGCCTGATGCGGACGCACAACGTCGGAATCCGCTGCGCGCTCGATTGTTCGGCGGTCGACGATCAAAACGGCGGCGAGCAAGGGAGTGAGCAATGACAACCATCAACACCAGTTCCTCGGTCAATACGATCTGCATGATCTGCGACACACCGAACTCCAAGTCGGCCATGCTGTGCCGCGAGTGTTCCGCCCCCCTGAGCCTGGTCCGCGAGGCGATCTCCCAGGAACGCGAGCCCCAGGTCGTCAGCGTGGTCGGCGAAAGCAACGTCGGCAAAACCGTGTACCTGGGCTTCCTGCTCGATATGCTCTCGCAGCAGGCCAACGACTTCGAGGCGATCCCAAAGGGAGCGTACTCGATCGACGTGCAGCAAACGGTCATCAGCCACATGGCCCACCGGATGTTCCCGCCCAAGACGGCCATGGAACCCGACCAGTGGTACTGGGCCTACTACCAGGTCCGCAAGCGGGCCATCGCGAACAAGTGGATTGACCTGGTGATGCCCGACATGGCCGGCGAATCGCTGGCCGCGGAGATGGCCAGCCCAAAAACCTTCCGCGTGATCAGCAACCTCGTCAGCAAGTCCTCCGGCGCCGTCCTCCTGGTGGACGCGGGCCTCGCCGCCAACGGTTCCTCCAGGCCCGACTTCTTCGCCCTCAAGATGATGAGCTACATCGACTCGATGAACGGACTGCGGCACGACCAGAAAATCAAGACCCCGATCGCCATCGTGCTCGCCAAGTCCGACTACTGCCCCGAATGCTTTGACAACCCGCGAGAATTCGTCCGGGCCAATCTCAACCGCCTCTGGAACATGTGCATCAGCCGGTTCGAAAACGTCGAGTATTTCGCGTGCAGCGTGGTCGGTTCGCTCGGCTACGCGACGCCCGCCGTCTCGCGTCCCAAACCGCAACCCGCCGCCTCCATCCTGAAAAAAGCAACCCAGGAAGACGCAGAACAGGACGAAGGAGTCTTGTCGGAATGGGAACGCCGATTCGCCGTCAACGGCGCCTCCAAGTCCAGCCGTTCGGAAATGGTCGAGGCGGAGCCCCGGCCGCACCCCGAGTGGGACCAGGGCGGCCAGGACCTGGTGGTCCCCGTGCCGCTGCACACCGCCCTCCAGGGCGTCCTCGAGCCGTTCGAGTGGATCCTCGAACAGATCTAGCCCCGGACCGGGTCGGAAACGGAAGGGAATGACCGTATGGCCGTAAAGTGCGAGCAGGCAATCTTCACCTCCATTCGGACCCTCACCGGCGAAGGCTACCGGATCATCGCGGCCAGCCCGGGCCTGAATCCGGATGAGCGCACGGAGATCACCCGTCGCAGCCCCTCGCACAACAGCCTCTGCTCACCGTCCTCCCATGCGGTCGGAATCCTCAACTGCCGGTTGGACAGCGGGCGATACTGCATCGGCTATTCCCGCTGCGCGGGTGCCGAGCAAACCGCGCGAGGAGGAGCAAGGGTCTATACCAACCTCGCGGTCCTCTGCGAAGACGGCTTTCGACGCTTTGAGGGCAATCCCGTGCGAGCCGCAGCCGTCCTGGCCAGAGAGGCCGGCAAGTCGATCATGCTCAAACCCCAACCGCGGCTCGACCCGCTGGAACTCGACCCCGACGCCATCCCGCACATGGACCTGGAACACGACCCGACCCCCTGTTTCGGCACCTCCGACGATGCCTACTGGCTCACCAAGGTTCTTCGGCCCCTCCTGTACGGACGCTCCGTCCTCATTGTCGGCGCCTCTGCCCCCTTTGAGATGCTCGAATGGACGCTCAAAGCACTCCCCCTGCCCATCCGCATCGGCATCTCCGTCAGCGTGGGGCTTCGCTGGGCGTCAACCCGTGATATCCGCCTCTGCTTCGTCGATCATGCGGGAATTGAGACGAGGCGGGCCATTTCCGGCCAGGGCGTCGAATGGCTTGAGGTCAAGTCAAGGCCGGATGACCGGCAACCAGAGCCCCAGACGGACTATTGCGCCATGATCGGCCGCTGGTGGCGGGATCGCCGCTTCCGCGATATTGTTACGCTGACCGGACTGATCGAAGAACCCGCAAGCCCCAACGATCTGGACCACCTTGCCCCGCTTTGCGATCGGCAAAAACAACTCGTCGCCGCCGGTCACGTCGACCGCGACCAGCTTGATGCCGATACGTTGGCATGGCTCAATCGAACTGTCGCCGCCTTCTCCAGGCGAACGTAATCCACCCAAGACCAGCCCGCCCCCTATCCCTTGATACAAAACACCCTGGGAGGCATGAACTTAATAACTACTGCTTCTCCCAAATCATCCCCACCACTATTCACCCTTGACTAGGTCCGATAATCTTTGTATAGTCAGCGCAGGAGCGTATGGTTGACATCGCCAACTTGGGAATTTCTAAGCGGGGGTGCATAGTGCATACATTGACACAAATTATTGCTTATGTTGCATTGGCATTAGTTATGACAAGTACAAGCAGCGGAGACCTGTTTCCCTCGGCTGCACCCAACTCGGAGCTGAGTCTCGATGCTCCCAGTCGGATGGCGGATCAGCCGATGCAGGGCGACGCCGATCTGGACGGCGACGTTGATTTGGGCGACTTTGATATCTTTGAGGCCAACTTCGCCACACCGTCCGGAGCGACGTGGGAACAGGGAGACTTCGACCAGGACGACGACGTGGACCTTGACGATTTCGCCTTGTTACAGAACAGCTTCGGCTACACGCAGCCGACCAACGGCGAGAACACGCCCCCGGTCCAGGTGCCCGCTCCGGCTGCGATCCTGCTGGGCGCGATCGGCCTGGCTCTGGCCGGATGGGTCCGACAACGTCTGGCCTGACGGCCCTCGCGCTATCCGCCTGGATGCCGGAACCGTCGTCAACGTCGTTCGCGAACGCCGCAAACAGACGATGCGGTCTCTCCCTGCGCCGCGACGCAGTACCACACCAACAGCCGTGACGCTCCGCCCGAAGCTCCACCACGTCGTTTCCCCGTTGCTTCCAAACCCGCGAAACGGTTTTTTGTTGAACTTCGTGAGATTCTCTGAATAATGCTCCAATAGGCGGGTCATCAGAGGCCCGGGCCGTTGGGGACGGCGTGGTCCAACCGCGGTGATAACGGAGGCACGAGCTATGTCGTGGGTGACCAAGGGCAGAGTCATGGGTTTCGGGCGTTTCTCAATACTGGCGGGAGTCGCGGTTTTCGCCTTCACTTGCATCGGCTGCGCCGGCGACGGCCGAATCAGCGTCTATGAGTACCTCCAGATACGGCAGACCGAACCAGCCGCACCAACCACCCAGCCCGTGGACACCTCCGCGCTGACTAAGATGGTCAACCATGAACTTGGCCCCTACCGCGCCGGGACCGGCGACGTGCTCCAGATCATGCTCTCCGGTCCGGATCAGACGGTGATCTATCAGCCGGTGCCGGTGCGGGTCGACCAGGAGGGTACCGTCGAGTTGCCCATCGTCGGCAAAATCAAGGTGGCCGGCCTGAGCCTTGAGGCGGTCGAGGACGCGATCCAGCAGGCCTACGTCCCGGACGTCTACCGCCAGGCCGTCGTGCACGTGAGCCTCTTTGAGCCCTATGCGACCAACGTCCTGGTCACCGGCGCGGTCGTAACTCCCGGACTGATCCCGCTGCGCCGAACGGAACGAAATCTGATGTACGCCCTCGCCGCGGCCGGCGGACTCTCGCAGCTCTCTTCCGGCAAGGCCACGCTCAAGCGCCTTCGCCACCCCGAGCAGAGCGTCACCCTCGACCTGACCGACCCGGAGCAGCTCGCCGGCGCCCTGACCATCGATCCGCTGGAGCCGGGCGACCTGATCTACGTGCACTCAGCCGTCCCGAATACCGTATTCGTCGGCGGCTTGGTCAACGCGCCCCGGGCCCAGACCTATCCGCCGGGAACGGACGTGACCGTGCTCCAGGCCATCGCCGCCTCCGCCGGCCTGCGAGAAGACCTGGTGCCCAGCGAGGCCACCCTGATCCATCGCACGCCCGACGGCCGCGACATCCGCGTCAAGCTCAACCTCAACAAGATATCGAAGGGCGAGGAACCCAACGTCGTGCTCGCCGCCGGCGATATTCTCTGGGTGCCGCACACCCTCGGCACGCGGGTCGTCGAATTCATCAACCGCAACTTCTTCTTCCGCGCCGGCTTCAGCGCCACCTATAACATCATCGGCGGCGAGGACTACCTCGAAGACGATTTCAACGTCGGTCGGCGCGACCTCTCATCGCTCTACGACCCGTTCGGCGAGCTGTTGCGCAACGCCGCCCTCCAGGGCCTCACTCCGGCGCCGCCTGTCGTGCCCGTCGCCAAGTAGCCCCGAACGTAAGGGCATCAAAGCGGAGTGGCTCGGGCTCGGCGATCGGAATCTGTGTCGGTCGATCGCAGGCCACTCTCCACCCCCGGCGCCGCCACCATTCAGATCACCGCACAGGACGGCGACACGGCGCCCAAAGCGATTCTCGCCGCGAAAATGCGAACGCGTATTCATTGTTTCTGCCGCACGGCGGCATGGACTATAATAATCCTTGAACGTATGCCCTTGCGACGGGGGGCGGACACCAGGACAAGATCGGACAATGGCGGAACTGGAACAACAGAAGGCGCCTCAGAACTGGCCGGATCGGCTCTTGCGGTCGATCGGGTCGCTGCGCCTGGCCGGGCTGCTGATGGTCCTGTGGATGGTGGCGATGGCGGCGGCGACCGTCCATGAGGTCCAGCGCGGAACCGAACCGACGCTCAAAGCCTTCTACGGCTCGTCGTGGTTCGCCGCGCTGCTGGGCATGATCGGAGTCAACGTGCTGGCCGCGATGGTCCTGCGCTTCCCGTTCAAGCGGAGCCACGCGGGTTTCGTAGCCGTCCACGCCGGCATCCTGATCGTCCTGGTCGGAGCCTTGATGACCAAACGCTGGGCGATCGACGGGCAACTGGCCCTCGCGGAGGGCCAGACCGCGGCCGTCTTTGCCGTCGATCAGCCGGTCCTGGCCCTGACGAATCTCGCCGACGGCCGAACCGCCACCGTCGATCTGCCGCCGTCCGTTTTCGACGGCCTGAAAACCGTTGAGACGCCCGCCGCTCCGCAACCGGCCCTCGGCGACGTGACGGCAAGCGCCCTGCGATACCTCCCCGACAGCGCCGAGCGGGAGGAGGTGCTCGACGACAACCCGCGCGAACACGACGCCGTCGAAGTGCGATTCTCGACGGATGAGGGAAGCCAATCCCTATGGCTCTTCGCCGATCACGCAGACGAGACGGCCATGATCGGCTATCAGGTCCATCAGGACGAAGCCGACTTCGCTCGGACGATCACAACGCAGCCGACCACCCAACCCGCCGACAAAGGGCGGGTGATGGTCGAGTATCATGGGCAGCGGTACGAATTCAGCGTGGACGAGGTCCTCGGCCGTGAGGTCCCGTTGGAAGGGTCGGACCTGCGGATGCGGCTCGTGCGGTATCTGCCTCATGCGACAGTCGGAGCCGATCGCAAGCTCGTCAATGCCTCCGATCAACCGGTGAACCCTGCCATCGAGGTGGAATTCGAAGGCCCCCAGGGCACGGAGCGGCGGCTCGCGTTTGCCCGATTTCCGGATTTCGGGTCCATGCACGGACACGACCAGGCATTCGAGGGACTGAAGGTCAACCTCTCAG
>JAAYCJ010000290.1 GCA_012729815.1 Phycisphaerae bacterium
AGAAGGCGAGTCGTTGGGCGGCGGCGGCGACGCGGCGTTCTCGGACGTACCGGGCGGGGCTCATGCCGAGTTCGGCGTGGAAGCATCGGGTGAAGTGGCTTTCGCTGAGGCCGGAGCGTCGGGCGAGGTCGGCGTTGTCGAGGGGGGCGGCCAGGTGGGTTTCGATATATTCGGTGAGGGCGTTGAAGGACGATTGGGCGGCGAGGGAGTGTGAGAGGGCGGCTTGGCTGGGTTGGGGCAGGGATCGGAAGAGGCGTGCGAGTTCGGCCAGGACCATGGATTTGATTTCGCAGAGGCGGGCGGGCTGGTCGATGGGGTTGTCGGAGGGGAAGAGGGCGTCGGCGCGTCGGCGGAGGGCGGCGGCGCGGCCGTTGGCGCAGCTCGGCTGCGGGAAGACGCGGCGGACGACGGGGCTGGCGAGGCCGATCAAGTCGAAGTGTACGTAGGAGTTGCGGACCGGTGTGGCGTTGCGGCAGGTGAAGGTTACCCATGCGGGGACGAAGTGGACGCGGTCGGGGGTGATGTGGTAGGGGCCGGCGTTGGTGAGGACGGAGGCGCCGTGGCGGTCGTTGAGGTACATCCGCCAGAAGGAGCTGCAGACGTCGCGGCTGGTCCAGGTATGGTCGATGGTGACGGTGGCGACGTAGAGTATGCGGACGTCGAGGCGGTCGATCACGGTCAATCCCTTTCGCTCGGAGAGCAGGAATAGATATAGTTTTCGTAGCTCCAGAGATACCCGGAAGGGCGGGGTTTGTCTAGACTCATTATCGTGTGAGTTTTTGGTCGGGTCGTGGAACCTGGGTTCTGGAGTGTGGCGATGTCGTATGAGATCGGGATGAGGGTGTTGAATTTGGAGCCGACGGACCGGGTGGGTCGGACGGAGTATTGCTTTCACTGGCCGCTGATTCGGAGGGTGACGGGGCTGGACCCGGCCAGCAAGGATCCGGACGAGGCTCAGCGGGCGCAGCGGAAGTTCCGTGAATGGGCGGATTACGATCTGCTGTGGAGCACCAACGACGGTCCGAAGGCGTGGCAGGAGCTTGGTCGCACGACGGACATGGGGCACTCGGAGTACGCGGAGGGCGGGGTTGATCTTCGCGATCCGCAGGAGTGTCCGTTCAAGAGCGTGGAGGAGGTGCTGAGTTTCGACGCGGTGGCGGAGTATGGGGGCTTTGACCCGGCTGAGCGGGTAGCGTTTTTCAACCGGCTTTATCATGACGCGCAGGCGTCGGCGCCGGATGCGGTTTTTCCGGGGGGGTATTACAAGACGATCGTTTCGGGGTGCATCCAGACGTTCGGCTGGGATATGTTTCTGGAGGCGGTGGGGGTGGATGCGGAGCGGTTCGGGGAGTACGTGCTGGAGGGTTTTTTCCAGCTCACGCTGGCGAACGTCCGGGCATGGGCGAAGACGGACATCAAGGTGTTCATCCAGCACGACGACATGGTGTGGACGTCGGGCGCGATTTTCAAGCCGGACTGGTATCGGCGTTATATCTTCCCGCGGTACAAGCGGTTCTGGGAAGTGCTGCACGAGGCGGGGATTCGGGTATTGTTCTGCTCGGACGGGAATTTCACGGAATTTGTGGACGACATTGCGGCGGCGGGGTCGGACGGGTTCATTTTTGAGCCGCTGACGAGTCTGGAGTACGTGGTGGAGCGGTACGGGCGGACTCACGTGATCGTGGGGAACGCGGACTGCCGGATTTTGACGTTCGGCGAGAAGTCGGCGATCAAGGCGGAGGTGGAGCGGTGCATGCGGGTCGGCAAGCCGTGTCCGGGGTTTGTCATGGCGGTGGGAAACCACATTCCCGTGAACGTTCCGATGGACAACGTTTTGTACTATTTTGATCTGGTCAGGGCGATGGGCGGGCGGTAAGCTCCTTGGGCGATTGCCGTCCCGGCGTCGGGACGGATGGTGGAGATCGACAAGGAGACGGCCATGACTTCGCGGGAACGGATGACGCTGATCCTGAGGAAAGAGATCCCCGACCGGATGGGTCTGTACGAGCACTTCTGGGGCGAGACGATACCGGAGTGGCAGAAGCAGGGGCTGCCGAAGGACGCCGATCCGAGCGCGTATTTCGATTATGACATGATCAACGTGGGCGGGTGGTTCGATACGTCGATTTTTCCCGGGCGGGATGAGCTGGTGGAGGAGACGGATGCGTGGCGGGTGGCGATCGACAGCCGCGGGGCGAAGCTGAAGTATTGGAAGGGCCGGTCGGGCGTGCCGGAGCACGTGGGGTTTGAGATCGACACGAAGGAGAAGTGGGCGGCGGTCCGGGACCGGCTTTTG
The DNA here is from genome assembly GCA_012729815.1 of Phycisphaerae bacterium. Taxonomy (NCBI): domain Bacteria; kingdom Pseudomonadati; phylum Planctomycetota; class Phycisphaerae; species Phycisphaerae bacterium. Next base: position 2,297 of record JAAYCJ010000290.1, read on the forward strand.
ACGGTGGAGCGGTCGCGGTTGGGCGATCTGGCGAAAGCGAAGGAGGGGCTGGAGGCGGCGCGAAAGAGCGGGAAGTACGTGGTGTACAGCAACCTGTTCGTTTTCGAGCTATTGCGGGGGATTATCGGGGATGAGAATTTTCTACCGGCGCTGCTGCTGGAGCCGGAGTGGATTCGTGATTTCTGCCAGGTGTATCTGGATCACTATCGCGGGCACTATGAGGTGTTGTTTCGCGAGGTGGGGTTGCCGGACGGGATGTTCATTTACGAGGATTTCGGTTTCCGCAACGGGTTGTTCTGTTCGCCGCAGACGATGGATGAGTTGATTTTTCCGTACGAGAAGCAGTTGGTGGG
>JAAYCJ010000291.1 GCA_012729815.1 Phycisphaerae bacterium
CGACCCTCATGACGACGCACCGGTTCGTATTCGGTCAAATCGCGGAGGCCTTTCGCATGATGCAGGACAAAGCCGACGGCATCATCAAACCGTTGATCCGTTTCGAATGAAGGCGGGCAGATCGTTCCGGTGCATCTCGCCCGCGGGTTGCTTAGCCGCTTCCGTCGAGCGCCGAAGTCTCGGAGGTGGCTGTAACGGGAGAAACGGCTGGGACGGGTGTCGATAACGGCCCATCATGGCATAGCGCGGCAGACTCCAGCGCACGCGACACCCAGACAATGCCGATGCATCCGACGACCAGGTCCGTGACGAGACGCCCGCCGAAAACGCCGGTCACTCCCCCAAAGTGGGCGCCCAGGTAGGATAGCGGTATCAGCAGGCCAAGAACCCGCACCGCGTTGAGAATCGTCGCCGAGACGGGTTGGTACATGCCGGTCAGGAAGAAACCGCAGTAGCGGTGGACCTCCATCATCCCGTAGCCGAAGGAGATGATCCGGATGTACGACACCAGCGTCGCGGCGACCTTCGGATCGTCGGTGAAGAACGCCGCCAGCCAGGGAGCCATCAGGAAGAAGACCGCGGTCACCAACGCGCCGTAGCCCAGAGCGAAGCGGGTCGATATCCGCTGGGCCTCACGGAGCCGGTCGATGCGACCAGCCCCGAAATTCTGGCTGACGAACGGCGTCAGCGAAATGCCCAGCGCCATGGGAACCATGAAGGCGAACATCTCGATGCGGCCGGCCGCACCGGCGGCTGCGACGGGCTCATTGCCGAACCCGCTCAGGAGCTTGGTAATGATGGCGGCCGAGATCGGCATCAGGATCATGCTCAGGATACTCGGCACGGCAAAGCCGGTGATGCTCCGCAGCGATGCGAGATACTCCCTGAGTCGCGAAACGCTCAGAACCAGCAGGCGATGCTTCCGCACGAGCAGGTGGATCATCCAGATGGTCGAGACGCCCTGGGCGATGACGGTGGCCAGGGCCGCCCCGCGGATTCCCATGGCCGGGCAGCCGAAATAGCCGAAAATCATGATCGGATCGAGAATCAGGTTCAAAAGCGTGCCCAGGATCATAAACCCGCTGGCCGCCTTGGAGTCGCCGGCCGAGATCAAAACGCCGCTGCCCACCATGGGCAACGTCATGAACACCGCGCCCAGGTACCAGGTGCGCATGTACTCGCCGATCAGCGGCAGCGTCTCTGCGTCGGCGCCGAGGGCGGTGAAGATCGGACCGATCGAAACGTAGCCGCCGATCGAAATTACCGCCGTGACAACCAGCGTCAGCAGTGTGCCGTGCGTGGCCAGCCGGACCGTGTACTCGCGGTCGTGCCGGCCGATCGCGTGCGAGACCAGCGTCGTGACGCCCGACCCGATGCCCCGGGCCACGCAGGTCAGCAGCATGACCACCGGGAACGTGAATCCCATCGCGGCCAGCGGGATCGTCCCCAGTTTCGCGACGAACCACGTGTCCATCAGGTTGTACGCGTTCATCGCGAATGTGCCGGCCAGCATGGGAAACGCCATGCCGAACAGCGTGCGGGTGACGCTTTTGTGGACGAGCACCGCCATTGTATCCTACCTGCTGATTACGTTTTTCATCGGCGTGCTCGGTGCGGCGGCGCATTTCGGCGATGCCGGCCGGGGCGGAGGCCGTGAAGTATCCTGCTACAGTGTCAAGTATATCCTCGCCGAACGCGGGAGCAAGCCCCTCGATGTCTTGAATTGGCATCGCCCCGGGATTCCAGGAAAAGCGCTCGACCGCAAACAGGGGCACGTTAAGATGGCCTAGTGCGCCCAGCGGACCTGACTTTGGAGAAAGACAATGGATATTTGCCGTCCTGGACCTGATGGATCCTCGGTTTCGGCCTCCAACGCCTATCAAACCGGCCGTGGTGAGTTCTCCTCATCGGCTCGGTGGATATGGGCCGAGGACCCAAATCTGGAGGCTTGGTGGGTTTTCCGTCGGGGATTTGTGCTGCCGGCCGACTGCCGCGATGGGCGGCTTCATATCACAGCGGCGTATCACTATCTGCTGTGCGTCAACGGCAAACTGGTTACCCGAGGCCCGGCCCGGTCGTACGATTTCCACAAGCTGTACGATACGGTGGACGTCCAGCCGCTTCTGCGACCCGGCGAAGCGAACGTGGTGGCCATTCTTGCCCCGTCCTATCAAACGCAGCGCCGCCGCGGCGTGCTGGCGGAACTGGCCTGGTGCGACAGCCACGGACATCGCCACACGCTCGCCACGGACGGTAACTGGAAGTGCCGACGGCACAGTGCATTCAAGGCCGATACCGCCGGTCGGGCGCTGGGCATTGAGCTGCTGCTGGGACGCGAAGAGTGGTTTGACGCCCGCAACGAGCCGCTGGGCTGGAACACCGTCGAGTTCGATGATTCATCCTGGAAGCAAGCCGTCGAACTCGGTCCAGCGAACATGGCCCCATGGTTCACGCTGGAGGCCAGCGGCATCAGTCTGCTCACCGACGACCCGGTACAGCCGGTTTCCTTCGCCGCCGTTGAATTGGCCCGCTTAAGGCCGGGTTACCGTATTCGCCTCGTCTCGCCCGAACCGTACATCAACGCCGTCAAGCTCTTCCTGACCGAGGTCACGTGCGACGGACGCGCCGCCGTTAGGTTCCACGGAGACGCGCGGATACTCCTGAATGGCACGCCGGCGGCTCCCGATCCGTCGTCCGGACAGGTTTCGCTATCACAGGGCACGCACCTGCTGGGCGTGCATCAGGCCGGGTACTACCGGTTCGAGATGGAACTGCTGATCGAAACGGAAGCCGAACTGTCGTTCTCCGCGAAACGCATTCTGGCAACGGATAACGCGGATTGGGCGCTGTACGCGTGTGCGGAGGCCGAGGTCGCATATCCCTGGCACCAGACCGCCGCCGACGTGCCCGCGCCCGCGGCGCTGCGGCGTCTGCTGGAAACGGCTCGCGCCGAGGACATTCCCAATGATCTGAGGAAGCAACTCTTTCCCGCCGCGGCGCAAGTGGGAAGCGTCAGCATGGACGTGATGACTCAGCGGTACTACCGCGTTCGTGGCGGCTGCACTGACCCGGCGATCGAAACGGCCCAACCGCGCATGCCCGCACCGCCGGAACTTGCCTCGCCCTTGTCTTACGCCCATCATCTATTACACGATCAGCCGGATGCTGCGGTGATCCATCCAACGCCCGGCTACGATACGCACGTCGTCCTGGATTTCGGCCGTGAGCGGATCGGTTATGCGGAACTCACCATCGACGCCCCAGCCGGCGCCGTCGTCGACGCCCAGTGCTTCGAGAAGATCGATCCGACGGGCATCGCCTGGATGAAGCACAACGGCTTCCGCTACGTCTGCCGCGAAGGGCTTCAGACGTTCACATCCCACTTCCGACGCGGGTTCCGCTACGTGTCGGTTACGCTGCGTGACTTCGACCGGCCGGTCCGGTTCTACTCGTTGCGGTGCCGGCAGTCGTCGTATCCGGTGCAGCGGACGGGCGGCTTCGAGTGCAGCGATTGGCAACTCAACCGGGCCTATCGCATGAGCGTGGACACCGCAGCCGTCTGCATGCTGGATACCTACGTCGACTGCCCGGGACACGAGCAGAACTTCTGGGTCGGCGACGCCCGCATCACCGCCCTGATCAACATGCTGGCGTTCGGAGCGTTCGAACTGGACCAGCGGTGCATCCGCCTCGTCGCCCAGTCGCTCTCGCCGCAGTGGGTTCGGGAGTACCGACAGAACGACGAGCGGTACACCAGCGGCCGCTTTGTGCCGATGTCCGCGTTTCCAAACTACCCGGAGGGCGGGCTGCCGATGTGGTCGTTCCAGTGGGCTCTGCAGTGCTGGGAGCATTGGCTGCACGGCGGTAACCTCGACGATCTGAAAGAGAACTACGGCTACGTCGCCGAGTTCCTGCGGCATTGCCGGCTGTTGACCAACGAACGCAACCTGTTCGACATGCCCGGTGCGTGGAACCTGATCGAATGGGCCGCCAACGATCTGTCGCCGCACGGCGAGGTGACGGCCAACAACGTGCTGCTGGTCCAGTGTTTGCGCGAAGCAGCGGCGATGGCGGAGACGCTGGGTCTGGCCGAGGACGCCAGGAGCCACACAGCCGAGGCCGAGGCCCGCTGTGCCGCAATCAACCGGTTCTGCTGGAACGGCGAGCGCCAGGCCTACGTCGATACGGTCCGTGATGAATGGGCCTACGAATGCTACGTTGCCCTGTGCACACAGAAGGGATGGCACACGCTGTCGTGGGAGCAGTATCACGGTTGTCTGCGAGTGAGCGAGCAGACAAACACGCTGGCCGTCCTGTGCGGGTGCGTACCGCCGAAACGTCTGGGTGCGGTCAAGCGTATCGTCACGCGGGTGACGGATGGGCGGTTCGTCACCAGCAGCCCAGCCGGTCGTCGCGTCGGTCCGCCGGCGGAGCAGGAGGCCCCCGACGGTATAGTGGCGATCGGCTCACCGTTCTTCCTGTTCTTCTCACTGGATGCCCTCTTCCAGTTGGGCCAAGACGCCGCCGCGATCCAGGTCATGCGGCGCGAATGGGGCAAAATGGCCGCGATGGGATGGCGCACCTGCCCCGAGAGCTTCGGCCATGCCCGCAGCGCAGCCCATGCGTGGAGCGCCGCGCCGGCGGTCTACCTGCCCAAACACGTGCTGGGCGTCCGTCCGCTGGAGCCGGGATACCGCACCTTCACCGTCGCTCCCTGCCGCAGCGATCTGCAGTGGGCCCGCGGCTCAGTCGCCACGCCGTACGGCCCGATCCACGTCGAGTGGCAACGGGATGAACGAAACGAACTGGCCATCACATGTTCGGCTCCGCCGGAGTGCCAACGGGCTTGACGCACGAACGCGAACCTGGTAGGTTGAGTGAGCCTTATGTTGCAGGATGCGAACAGCGAAGGTCACAATGATCCGAGTCGAACGTTTCAACCAAACCCACCTTTCGCAGCTCCAGGCCCTGATCAACGCCCACCTGCAAACCGTAGTGCCAGGTTGGTCCCTGCCGGAGGAGTACATTGCCAGCCGGATCGAGTCGAACCCGTTTGAACACATCTGCGACCCGTGGGTGGTTGAGCGGGAAACCCTCTGTGCGCTCAAACGCGAGCGCGTCTGCGCGGCTGGACATCTGCTGCGGTACGGCGACGACCCGGAGGTCGGCGAAGGCTGCCGCAATGTCGCTGAGATGAACTGGTTTCTCGCCTGGCCGCAGGATGCCGACGCCGGTCACGCGCTGCTACAGGCGGCGTGCGAGCGGATGGACCGGTGGAAGCCGTCCCAGCAGTGGGGGGGTGTGACGCTGCCGGTTCCCTGCTGCGCCGGCATTGCAGACGCCTGGCCTCATATTGCCACGATGCTTGAGACCGTTGGTTTCATGCATGAAGGCCATATCGAGTCCGTGTACGCGGGACGGCTTGACGGGGTCGTCGGACCCGGCGACTCGCCCGTCGGCGGCGTCAGTCTCCGACGCGAAGCATGCGATCGGGGCGTCAGCTTCACCGCCTACGAGGGCGACCGCCGCGTCGGACACTGCCAGTGCGCAGCCGATCTGACTCTGGGCGGGCGACTGCTGGCGCTGCGAAACTGGGCCGAACTGGCGGACATGCTGGTCACCTCGGAATACCGCAGTCGAGGGATCGGTTCCTGGCTGGTTCGCCATGCGGCGCAATGGCTTCGCCTCGCCGGCTGCGACCGAATCGTCATCGCCGTCGCCGCGGATGACGAAGCCGCCGGCGCCGGACGCTTCTACCAGCGTTTCGGCTGGCACAGCATCACCCGCCTCCGTCGCGGCTGGCAACGGACGGTGGTAGCCTGACAGAACCTCCGTTCGGCGGCGGCTACCGGATCGGTCCTTTCCGTCGGCGGGCGAGTTCCTGCATGTCAGCCACCGCATCGCTTTCGTCGACGATCTCTTCCCCGACCAGCGTTTCGAAGAGGTCCTCGAGGGTGACGATACCCGACATGCCGCCGTATTCGTCCACCACCAGGGCGATGTGGTGCTTGTCGCGGATGAACGTCTCAAGGGCGTCGGCGACGGTGGCCTGCTCGGGCATGACCGGCAGAGGCCTGGCCAGTTCCTTGATCGACCGGGCGTCCTGTCCGGCGGAATGGGCGGCGTCGAGGGCGAAACGCGGGACGTAGCCGGTGATCTGCTCCGCCGCGGCGGCGTAGACGGGAATGCGGGCGAAGCGGATCGGATCGTGCTCGGCCAGGGCCTGGCCGACCGTCATCTCCTCCGGCAGCGAGAATACGACCGTGCGCGGAGTGAGCACGTCAACCAGATGAACGTCGGATAGCGAGATCAGGTTCGAGGCGATCTGGTACTCGCGGTGGTCCATCGCCCCGCTGGCGTGTCCCATGCGGATGTTCGCCGCCAACTCGGCCCGCGTCAATCGGTCGGCGTGACGCTGATAGCCCACCAATCGATTAATCCACTCCAGAGGGATGATCAGCGGAAGACACAGCAGGATCATCAAACGAATGGTAACGGCGGCGGGAATGGCCAGGGCCTTGGCGTGAACGGCTCCGAGTGTCTTGGGGAGAATCTCACTGGCGACCAGGATCAGCAGGGTCATGATCGCGCTGGCGATCCCGACCGCGCCGCTGCCGAACACCACCGCCGCTTGGGCTCCGACGCCCGCTGCCCCGACGGTGTGAGCGATCGTGTTAAGAGTGAGAATCGCCGCCAGCGGCCGATCGATGTTCTCCTTCATGTCGCGCAGAGTCCGCCCATAGCGCGAACCCCGCTCGACCAGTGCCTCGACGTAACCGCGCGGCAGACTGAGCAGGCACGCTTCCAGCAGAGAACACAGAAACGAAACGGCGATAGCCAGCAGACCGTATACGAGCAGGATCGTCATGCGCTGGAACCTCCCATTGCGGTGCCCTCTGAACCCATCCTGACGCCATCGGGCGGACCGGTCAACAAAAACCCGCGCCGGCGGCCGCCGCTGCACAAGGATTAGGTGCTTGCCTGTCAGTAAGAGAATCTGAAAAAGAATGATTTTCTTTTTGAAAAAGGGGTGTTCAGCGGGCAGAGAAGATGCTATACTATTTTATTACGCGGCGATGGACCGCGTCAATAGGGGTTTACTGCTTACGAGCAAGAAAGTCGATTTGGTTTATGCAATTTGAAGAATTGCGGCTCATCGAGCCGCTCCTGCGGGCCGTCCGTACGGAAGGCTACACCACACCCACTCTCATTCAGGAACAGGCGATTCCTCATGTACTTGACGGTCGCGACTTGGTCGGCTGCGCGCAGACCGGGACGGGCAAGACGGCGGCGTTCGCGCTGCCGATTCTGCAGCTTCTGAACGGCCGGCGAAGCGAGACTCAGGAAGGAAAACGCCGTTCCAGCCGCCGGGCCATCCGGTCGCTGGTCCTGACGCCGACCCGTGAACTGGCCGCCCAGATCGGGGAGAGCTTTGGCACGTACGGGCAGCACACCGAACTCCGCTACACGGTCGTTTTCGGCGGCGTCAAGCAGGGGCGTCAGGTCGATGCCCTGCGTAAAGGCGTGGACATTCTCGTCGCCACTCCGGGCCGGCTGCTGGACCTGTTGGAGCAGAAAATCCTGAGCTTGCGGGACATCGAAATCTTCGTCCTGGACGAAGCCGACCGGATGCTGGACATGGGATTCATCATCGACATCCGCCGCGTGATCGCCCAATTGCCGCCCAAGCGGCAGAACCTGCTGTTCTCAGCGACGATGCCGCAGGAGATCCGACAACTGGCTGAGAGTCTCCTCGATGACCCGGTCATGGTCCGGGCGGCCTCGACGGTGTCTGTGGCGCCGGACGCGGTGGACCAGGCCCTCTACTTCGTCGAGTCGACCGAAAAGACCCAACTGCTGGAGCACCTGGTCAACGACCCGCAGGTCACGCGGGCCCTGGTCTTCACGCGAACCAAGCGCCGGGCCGACCAGGTGGCCAAAAGCCTGAGCCGTCGTGCCATCGCCAGCGAAGCCATCCATTCGAACAAGTCGCAGAACGTACGCGAGCGGGCCTTGGCCAACTTCAAAGGCGGGAAGACCCGCGTGTTGGTGGCCAGCGATATCGCCTCGCGCGGCCTCGACATCGAGGACGTTTCGCATGTGTTCAACTACGACCTGCCGGACATCGCCGAGGTCTACGTGCACCGGATCGGCCGGACCGGCCGGGCTGGCGCCAGCGGACGGGCCATTTCGTTCTGCAGCCGTGACCAGTACGACGAGTTGCGGGGAATCCAACGACTGCTGGGCCGGGAAATCCCGGTGCTGAGCCACGCGATCTGCAAGAAGGTCGAGAAAGTCACCGCTCCCAAACGCACGGCGGAACGCCGGTCGTCCGACGTGCTGCCGTCCGCGCAGGCAGAATCATCCTCAACGCCTCGCCGCTGGGGATTCGGCAAGAAACGCACGCGCAACCGTTCACGGCGCCCGCGGGTCGCATCATAGCGGCTGTGACAGCCGCGGTATTCCACGCGGAGCGTTCCGCACGCAGCGGCGATCAAATCGCCGTCGTGTCTGCTACCACCGCGCACTCAATGTCCTCCTTGTTTACCGAGTGCGCGATCAGCAGCTTGTCCCTGTCCGCGAAGCAGCAGGGATACTGGTAACCGTCCGCCTTGAGCAGGCCGAAGAGTCGCTGCGACGTCGGGTCGTCGGCCACCACATAGGCCTTGTCAAACACCAAACCGTCGTCGCTGAGCAGCAGCAGCAGGTGCATGCGGTTCAGCAGCGTGGGAAAGGCATTGTTGCACAGGTAGTATCGCCCGTCGGCCAGCCGCCCCGCGCTCAACCGGCTCATCGAGTCCGGAATGTCCGAGATGGCCGGGGCGGTGAAGGTGCGGCCGTGGTCGTCGCTGGTGTTGACCCAGACCCGACACGACTGGCCCTCGTCCCGCCAGAACACCACGATCCGCCCGTCGTCGGTCTTATACCACGTGCCTTCGCCGTAAGGGAAAACCGCGCCCTGCGGTTCGGGCACGCGAATGACCTCGGGATGCTTGCAGAGCTCCTTGCCGGGCCAAAGAAGAATAGCCGGGCCGTCTTTCATCGCAGCCGCGCACAACAGCCGGCCCTCATCCGTCAGCCGTGGAGCTTCAAAAAACCACCGCAGATTGTCCGTAAAGTCGAACGCCTTTTTCCACTTGCAGCCGTCGGTTGATCGATAGACCCGAACCTGCTGGGTGGCCGGGTCGATCCGACGCATGCCGACCACGGAGGCGTCGCGCTCGCACGCCTCCTCCATGACAATCGCCAGCAGGGCGTCCTTGGTGGAAGAAAGACCGACGCTGTTGTGGGCGAGTGTGGTGCCGTTCCTCCCGCCGACGATCACCGCCGGTTCGCTCCAGCTCAGCCCGTCCTTCGACGAACTGATCAGGACCCGTTGGCCCGCCGCCTCTTCATCGCGGATGCCGTTGGACCACGAGAGGAAGTACCGGCCTTTGAACTTGGTGATCTGCGGATGGTGACAGTAGGAACCGGAGCTCCGCGTGCCAGTGTAGACCCGCGCCCGGACCGCGGGAAGATAGGGGATGATCGGCTCAGCCAGCGACGACGGGCCGTGATCGTCCGGCTTCATCGGACAGCGGTAGTCCTGCATGCAGTGGTGCATGTGGAAATGCTTGAGCTTCCCCTCGACCTCGGGGCTCAGCATCTGGACGTACTGCCGGGTCGTGATCTTCAGCGAACCGCTTCGCCTGCCCTTCGTCATGGCCAATCTCCATCACAAATTGCTGTCGCGACGCCGCGTTTCGGGCGATTCTACGTCCCACTCGGCGGGAGTCAATCCAATGACGGGTCTTCCGCGGCTCCCTTCACCATATCAAAGATGCTGGTCAGACAGCCACTCTGGACCTTCATTGGACCGGGACAAGCCGCAGCAGCACGGTCTCGTACTGCGACATCTCCAGCGAAACGCGATCGACGTCGTGGTCGAGAATTGCACCGTCAATGGCGTTCCGGACGGTGTAACGCTGCGGCAGCGTGACCGTCTTGCCACCCTCCGACGCCGCGTGTATGGCCGCAAAGCCATTGCCGACGTAGACGATGTCATCGGAGTCCAGGTAGATGTGGACGCCGCACAGCCGGTAGAGTTCGCGCAGCCCTTCCGGCGTCCACTCGCAGAAAGTCGGCGCGTCCCGCCACGTGTCGCCCTCTGGGTCCAACCAGCGGGACCCGGTCAGGCTCGTATGCAGAATGCCGCAACGGTCGCCGTGTAGATGTCCGAGCAGTTGTTGCTCGTCCTCGCATATCTCATGCCAGCCCAAGAGCCAGAGAAACTTGAACCGAACTCCGGACATCTCGGCCAGATCGTTTCGCAGAAAGAGCTTGTAGGGGGTACCTGCCTTGGCAAGCGCCTGACGCTGGTTGATGATCCTGGCCGTCAGTGCACCATAGGAATTGTCATGAAACAGCAGCTTCTCATCAGCGATGACGCACACCTCCGGCTCCGGAAATGCACCGGACGGTTCGGCGCTCGCCGCGGCGAGTTTCTGGCAAACCTCGATCTCCCGCAGCAGGGCGAAATCGTCGAACCAGCCGCCCCACATGTCGAACCACCAGCCGCCGTAGCGGTTGGTGAGCATTCGCGCCGCGTTCGTCCGAAGCAGCATGGCTGAAACGCAAGAACTCGCGGGCCCGATCCAGACGCCTTCCGAGTAGGCGCCCTCGGGGCAGATATCGCCCGCGACGTCGTTCAATAGCGTCGTGCGGAACGTGCGGGTGTCATGCTCCGCCATCCAGAGTTTGCCGTGAAGGCGGACACTATCCGCCGCCGCCATCGGCGGCCAGTCCAGTCCCGGCTGGCGATCGTAGGCGTTTGGACTTGCCAGATAGTCTAGGTGGGGCGACTCCAGGAGCCGGCCCAACGCGTTGTGCCCTTTGCGCGGATCGGTGATAAAGTAGTGATAGCCATAGAACGCGCCGGTCAGCAGACGCCCGCTGGATGCCTCCTTGACCGTCCGCGCCAACTCATCGATCCGGTCCGCCAGTTCGGATGCGTGAAACTCCAGCGTGTCGGTGACGGCGCCGGTGAATGGGGCGTCCGGATTGATGTCCGCGGGCAATGCACCCTCGCCGGCATCGCTTCCGTATCGGGCGATCATCCACTTCCGAAACGCGGTGACGCGGTGCGAGGAATTGTCCTCAAAGCGGTCATAGTAGTGATACACCCACTCCTCGGTTCCTCCCGCAGCCAGGTGGATGCCGGCCAACGCGTGCGCGTATGCCGAGTCGCTGAGCCAGGAGATGATCTGCTTGAGCACATCACGACAGTCGGCCATCCACTTCGGTGATGAGAAGCACTGGCGAAGCGTGCTTCCGTCATTGAGCAGACAGCACTGGTTGGGATACTTCTTCTCCCACCACGTCGGCACATCCAGATGAAGGCGGATGAGAACAACCGCATCGGGAATCGCGGACAGAATCTTATCAAAATCGGCCGTCAGGTCCGAGAAATCAAAAGTGTTGTCGTCTCTCCATATCCCTTTGCGGAATGCGCCGATTCCGGAGTGAATGTTTATTCCGCGGCCCGCCAGATAGGCTGGGAAACAGATCAGCCGAAGGCCGCAATCGGCCATCTGCCGATAGTATTCCGGTTCAGGCAGATAGGAGGTGTACGCGACAGCCGGGATGGACCGCCCGTCGACCCGAAATGATGGAAAACCGCTGAAGTCTATTCGGCTGTGCGGAAAGCGTGTGGGCATCGTCAAGTCCTATGGCATCGTCTTCCCTGAGCGGCAGTCGGCCGCGGAATCATGTTGCCGATATGAAGCTGATCGGCGAAGTCACCAGGTGATCGTCATCATCCCCTTGGACGTGGATCGTATAGCAAACCGTGCCTCCCTCGAACATCTCATCTCGCCACCGTAGCGCGAAACGATCCTGCCGCTCCGGCTCGACGGCACAAACGGTCCGCCCGGATCGCCGGATTTCGACCCGCCGAATGGTGCGGCCGGAAAAGCTCCCCACAGCGAAGTGAATTCCTGGCCGCTCGGCCGTGCGGTGGGGCCTCCGTTGAGGAAGCGGTTCGATCCTCTCGGGAACCAGCGAACCGTGAACGGAGACGCTGCGGCGCTCGCGCCAGGCCTCGAAGAGGTCCGCCAGCGTGCGGCCGCCGCTGGTGTGCAGATAGGTGATCTTGCATCTTGTTGAAAAGCTCCTGGTAGTGCACCCGGGCCAGCCACGGAACGGCGAAGGGGTCCGGATGGCCGTGGCTGCGGCACCAGCCGGAATGGTTCAGCGTCGCCGCATTCTCGCGGCCGCTGTACCCGTCCGGCCCGTACTCGCTGCCGTGGTTGCCCGCGCAGAAGACGAAATCGCCGCCGAGCGCAGCCGCCTCAGCCATCAACTCCTGCGGGCTGGCCCGGTGCTCGGGCGGATAGCCGAAGGCCGTGTGGAAGTGCACGAACCCGGCCAGCCACCCGTCCGGAATCTGCGATGGAAGCAGTCTTATGCCCATGCCGCCATGCTAAACGAACCGCAGCCCCCTGTAAAGCCTTGTAAGCCAACGCCATTTTATTAGAATCCGGTGCATGCCGCATCGCAGCGTCAGATCGTGGTCCGACCGCCGCATCGCCGCACTCCTCTTCGTCGGCGCGATGGCGATGTACGGGTTCGGCAACGGGCGGACCAGCCTGTGGGACCGCGACGAACCTCGCTTCGCCCAACCCGCCAAAGAGATGATCGCCGCCGACACGCTCTACCCGTGGATCGTGCCACATTATAACGGCGAACCGTTCTTCCACAAACCGCCGTGGTGCTACTGGCAGATCGCCGCCGCCTATAAGCTTCTCGGCGTCAGCGAATTCGCCGCCCGATTCTTCTCAGGCCTGTGGGCGGCGGGAGCCGTCGTGCTCGTGTTCTTCTTCAGCCGACGGTGGGGACATCAGGCCGCCATCGCAGCGGCCCTGGCGACGGCAACGGCACTGCTGACCGTCGTACTGGCCAAACTCGCCATCGCCGACGCCACGCTGCTGTTCTTCACGCTGGCGGCGGTGTTTGCCCTGTGGCGGATCATTGAGGGCGGCAATTCAGCCGCCAATCGCTTCGCCCTCTGGACCGCCTTGGGAATCGCCGGACTGATCAAAGGCCCAGCCGTGCTGGTGGTGATCGTGCCGCTGGCGATCGGCTTTGCCATCGTCGATCGCGACCGTAGCTGGCTGCGGCGGATGGGGCTCGCGTGGGGTCCAGCCCTGGCCCTGGCCATCGCGCTGCCGTGGTTCGTCACTGCCGACCGGTTCGCCGAAGGGGCCTTAACCGAGCGATTCGTCGGATACGACATCATCCAGCGGATACTCAAACCGGCTGAGGGACATCGCGGGTTTCCGGGTTACTACGTGATCAGCGGCTTGATTGGGCTGTGGCCGTGGTCGGCGCTGCTGGTCCCCCTGGGCCTGACCGTCTGGCGGCTCCGAAGCGAACGGGTGGTGCGATTCGCCTTCTGCTGGCTGGTCGCCCCGACGCTCGTGCTGGAGCTGATGGCCACGAAGATGGTCCACTACTGGCTGCCCATGGTCCCAGCCTACGCGCTGCTGTTGGGCCTGGCCCTCCAGCGGTGGCGCAGCGACTGGCCGGCGATCTGGCGGCGATGGGTCCGGCCGGTCCAGGTGGCGGCGCTGCTGGGTTATGCACTGCTGGCGGCGGTGATCTGCGCAGCCTCACGCAACGAGCACGCGGGCCCGTTGGCCGACGCCTTTCTACCCGCCATCCCGCTCCTGCTTCTCCTCCCAGCTGCGTTGTTCCTGATTCGCGATCCGTTCCGCCTGGTCGGCGGTCTGGCGGCCGTCGCAGCCCTGATCGCCGCTGTGCTCTCCTGGACTGCCGCAACGGTCGAGCCGTACAAGCTGACCCACACCGCTGCCGTCGAGATGAAGCAAATCGGCGGACCGCAGGCCCTCTACGCCCTCGCCGGGTGGGACGAGGAAAGCATGATCTTCTACCTCCACGACGGAAAGCAGGATGTCCGAATCGTTGCTCCAGATGCCTTGGCGAAACTGCCGCCGGACACGCCAGTAGTCGCCGCGGTGCGGGCCGATCGGCTGCCGGCAGGGGGGATCGAAGGCTTTCAGGAGATCGCGCGGGTCAACGGCTACGACTACACCCGCGGCAAGTGGCGGCAGGTCGTGATCCTCCAGCGGCCGGGCAAGGGCGAAACAAGCCCCTCTACGACGAAGGCGAGTGGCGCTTCCTGAGCTGACCGCAGGCGGCGTCGATGTCCGCCCCCTTGCTCGCCCGCAGATTCACGTTCACCCCGCGCTGCCGCAGCTTCTTCGCGAACTCCTGAACCACCACTCGGTCCGGCGGACCGAACGCCGACTCCGCCACCGGGTTGAACGCGATCAGGTTCACGTTCGCCCGGATCGACTGGGCCAGCGACGCCAGTTTCTCCGCGTCGTCGTCCGAAAGGTTCACCTCTTCCAGCAGCAGGTACTCGATGGTGATCTCGCGGCCGGTCACGTCGAAATAGTGCCGGGCCGCGTCGATCACCTCCTTGAGCGGGTGCTTCTTCGCCAGCGGGATCAGCGTCTCTCGCACCGCCTGGTTGGCACTGTGCAGCGAGATCGCCAGCGTGATCTGAAGCCCCTCGCCCGCCAGCCGACGCATCTGTTCCGGAACCCCGACCGTCGACAGCGTGATGTGCCGCGCCGCGATGTGCAGGCTGTACGGCGAATTGATGATCCGAACCGCCTTGAGCACGTTCTCGTAGTTGAGCAGCGGCTCGCCCATCCCCATCAACACCACGTTGCCGATCCGACGCCCGTCCTCGTCGGCAATCATCTGAAGCCGCAGCAACTGCTCGATGATCTGCCCGGTCGAGAGATTCCCCGAAAAACCCGCCTGGCCCGTCGCGCAGAACGCGCAGCGAACCGGGCAACCGAACTGCGTCGAAAGGCACGCCGTCAGACGATCGCCCGCCGGGATCAACACCGTCTCGATCCGCTGGCCCGCGCCGAACTCCAACAGCAGCTTGACCGTCCCGTCGCGGCTCTCCTGTCGGGTGATTTCGCAGCCGGCCAGAACCCGCCACGCCCGCGCCAACTCCTGTCGCAAGTCCTTGGACAGGTTGGTCATCTGCTCGAAGTCCGTCTTCCGCTTCTGATAGATCCACTCGAAAACCTGCTCCGCGCGGTAGCGCGGCAGCCCGCGCTCGACCCACCGGTCGCGCAGCTCGTCGAGCGTCAGATCCAACAGGTGCTCTCTATCGTCTTGGTCGGGCATGTTCTTCCAAAAAGCTCGCAAATTCGCCGCCGCTGACGAACGCCTCGAACTCCTTCATGTCGGTGAAGTTGCGCGTCGACAACAGCCGGATCACCCAGTTCTCCGTCAGCGGCGAGATCGTCAACACGATCCGTCCCGCCCGGTACGCCTCCCACATCTCGATCGCCGTGCCCATGCTCGCCTGCGGCACGTACGCGATCACCACGTCGGCCTCCGAAGCCATCGCCACGTGCTCGAAAAACACCTCGGACGCCCGCTGCTGATCGTAGCTCAGGCTGTTCGGATGGTTCTCGTGCGGACAGTAAGCCTCCGCCTCGGGCAACGCCGCCTTGAGCAGCGATCGAAGCCGTCCGCGATACTCCTGATCGTGGATCACCGTCCCGATCTGCGAGCCCTGGATGATCCCCGCGAGGAAAATCTTGACCTTCATAGCGCCTGGTATCTCCTTTGGCCCGATGCCCTTGAATGCCGCGTCGGCCCCCGCGCCGCGATCCGTCGGCTTGAGTTGCCCACCGGTGGCGGATACAATTGCCCTGGAGGCGTTACCGAAACCGCCATGCGAATTATAGCCACCAGCGATCTGCATTACAACATCGCCCGCTCCAGACCCGGCGTACGCCAAGCGGCCCAAAAGGTGGCCCAACGCGGCGGCGACGTCCTCGTGATCGCCGGCGATATCGCCGGCATCGACACCGCCATCTTCGCTGAGGCGCTCGAGCTGTTCGCGGATTTTCGCGGCCCGAAACTCCTGGTGGCTGGCAACCACGACCTGTGGGTCGCGCCCGGCCGATGCTCGCTGGAAAAATGGTCGCGCGAACTTCCCCAAATCGCCCGCCGATACGGCTTCCACATGCTCGATCACGAACCCTACTACGCCGACGGCGTCGCCTTCGTCGGCACGGTCGGGTGGTACGACTACAGCTTTCGCCTCAGGAAACTGGACGTGCCCCTGCGGTTCTATCAGGCCAAGATGGGGCCCGGACGGGTGGCGGCCGTGCCCGAGTTGAGTAACCTGCTCGAATCCCAGGACGATCTGCACGACCATCACTTCGCGATTACCGCGGCGTGGCGCGACGGGCAGTACGTCAACCTGCCCTTCGACGATCCGGGCTTCACCGACCATCTGGCCGAACGCCTCGACGAGCACCTGAAGGCCGCCGTCGCCCGCAGCCCCCACGTGGTCGCGGTCACTCACCACCTGCCACGACGCGAACTGGTCTGGTATCGCGGCGATCCCGGCTGGGACTTTGTGGCTGCGTTTCTGGGCAGCGACAAACTGCACGCCGTCCTGCGGCGCTACGAACCGGTCAAATTGTGCTTATCCGGCCACAGCCACCGTGCCGATTCTATCAAGGATAACGGCACGCACTACGTGGCCATCGGAAGCACTTACCTTGATAAGGCATTAGTGGAGCTTGATCTGTGACGTCGTTCGCGGGTCTTCGCCGCAAAACGAAGGACATCTTTTTCCATCACATCCTCCACGCGGATGACAGCCCCGGCCGGATCGCCCTCGGGGCGGCCATCGGCATGTTCGTCGCCTGGACCCCCACCATAGGTGCCCAGATGCTGATCGCGGTCTCGCTGGCTGCCTTCCTCGGGGCCAACAAGGCGGTGACCCTGCCGGTGGTCTGGATCACCAACCCGGTGACCGTCGTGCCGATCTACTGGTTCAACTATCGCCTCGGCTACTTCCTGATCACCGGCGACTGGCACTCCGGCGGAGCGGTGCGGGGCAAGATCGTCGAAATGTGCCGCGCGTCGCTGGGCACGAACATCTTCAGCGACACCTACTGGCGCGACCTGACCCGGCTGATGGTCGACATCGGCTGGCCGCTCTGGACCGGAAGCATTTTCACCGGACTGATCCTCGGGCTGATCACGTACGTGGCGATCCGGCAGATTGTGCTTCGCCATCGATTCCGCAAGTCGCTGGCCGCCCTGGAGGACGCCGTCGAGCAGGAAGTCCATGCCGCCGGACAGCGGCAGTCCGAGAAGTCGGACAAGGAAAAGAACCACAACGCTGCATAGGATCAAATTGTTCATGACCCAACTGCTTGTCGAAACGATCCCGCTGGGCCCCATTCAGACCAACTGCTACGTCATCCATCCGGAGAGCGCGAATGTCTGCTGGATCATCGATCCGGGCGGCTTGCCCAAGCCGGTGATCGAGCGGATTGAGGCGAACAGTCTGCAGCCGGAGATGCTGATCGTCACCCACGGCCACTGGGACCATTTCATCGGCAACCGTTGCCTGAAGGACCGCTGGCCGCAGCTTCCCATCGCGATCCACGAAACCGACGCGCCGGCCCTGCCCGATCCCAACGTGAACCTCTCGCTGAGCTTCCTTGGCCGGTTCATCAAATCGCCGGAGGCCGACCGCCTCCTCCGCGACGGCGACCGCCTGGCCCTCGACGACCTGGAATTCGAGGTCATCCACACCCCCGGCCACTGCCCCGGATCGATCTGCCTCTATTGCGACCAAATCCCAGCCGCCTTCGTCGGCGACCTGATCTTCGCCGGCGGCGGCGTCGGCCGCACCGATCTGCCCCACAGCTCGACCGAACAACTCTACGAGAGCATCCAGAGATTCCTGACCCGCATCCGACCCGAAACCACCCTCTACCCCGGCCACGGCCCGCCCACCTCCGCCGAACAGGAACGTTCGCTCCTGCTCGGCTCCTTCTGACGAAGGTTGCGTAGGTGCTTCACATCCTCACGACACAGAGATACCTGTAGAAATGTCCGCCGTTTCTACTGGCGGCCCGAAACGCGGCCAACCCCAACCATCCGATCCGCAAGGCGCGGGACAAAAATGAGAAAGCGGCAATTTCGCATCTCCCGGCTGCGCCGGAGCTTCGGGTGGTTTCCGAAAACAACTTCCCCTGCCGATGTGGCAAATCTGAAAACCTGTGGCATCCTTATCCGTGGAGGGCATGGATCCTCCCGTCGGGCCGACACGGGCGAGCGACCGCCCGGCCGACGGCTCTTTGACAACACCATAGCGACATTGCCCGCATCCGCGGGAGCTTCACCGCCGGGGCAGCGCCCGAAACGCTCTTGACCAACCGGACGGCGATGGGTAATCTCAACCCAAACCCGGAGGAAAGTCCATGCCCTTGAACGAACCGACTGATCGGCCGTTGAGTGAGAAGCTGCATTTCTTCGGCGAGATTGTGCGCCTGGCTGCGATGGTGCTCGGCCTGGTCGCGATCGGCCTGGGCATCTCGTACGCCGCCGACCTCTTCTGGGACGTTCGAACCGCCATCAAGCACCCCCAGGAGTACCACGCGACCCTCGACGGCTGGGCCCAAGCCCTCGGCGGCGAAGACCAGAAGGTCGTCTGGTCCAGCGGCCAGTACCGCGCCGACCGGCTTTTGGCTATAACCGTCCTCGGCGGCGGAACCTTCCTGCTCGTCTGGATCATCGTCGCCATCATCACCGCCGGCGCCAAAGTCATCGCCTGGTCCGTCCCCAGCGCCGAAACGGTCAAACGAGTCCTCAAAGAAACCCTCGGCCCCAACGCCGCCGAAAAACTCCGCGAAATGGGCAAGCAGCGGGATCGCTGAGAGCGGTAGCGGTAGGGCGGATGGTTCTGCGGCAAAGCCGCAGGTTCACTCGCCATTCGAGGTCGCCAACGAGGAGCCCAAATTCGAAATCCGAAGTCTCATTTGGGCCGGGTTAGCGGTCTATCGCCTTACTCGCCGCCCGTAACCGCTCCAACGACCACGTTGAACTGGTTCATCGTCGAGCGGTCGCGGGAGATGATGGCTTTGCAGTTGGCTTCGATTCGGGGGGAGGCGTTGGCGATGAACCGCTGGGCCACCGCCTGCTTGCGCTCGCTGTGGCGGGCCTGCTGGAGGAACAGGTAGCCGATGTAGATGTCGCAGGCGACGTCCACGATCCGCCGGCCGTAGAGGTCCATGTAGTCGGTGCCTTCCTCCTTGACCACGACCAGCGCCTCGGCCAGCTTGGCGGCGCCGTCCTTGAGCACCGCGACCAGATCGCGCAGCGGCTCGGGCCATTCCATCGCAGCGAACTCGTCAAACGCCTTGCCCGCGGTGCCGGAGGCCACGCCGCGGACCGCCGCCACTACCTGCAACTGGCTGGTGCCTTCGTAGATGTTGGTGATCCGGGCGTCGCGATAGTGCCGTTCGGAGGGGTAGTCCTTCATGTACCCGCTGCCGCCGAGGATCTGGATCGCGTCGTACGCGACCTTGTTGCACATCTCCGAGCCGAAGTATTTGCACATCGGGGTCAGCATGCCGGCGAGGCGCTTGAACCGCCGCGACTCGTTCTTGAGTTCCTTGAGGCGGTCCTTGTCGGTCACCTGGCCGGTCTCGGTCTGCCAGAGGTACCACCGCTCGTGATCGACGACCTTGGCGCACTCGTAGAGCAGCGCGCGGCCGGCTTCGACCGCGATTTTCATGTCCATGAGCATGTCCCGCACGGCTGGGATTTCCTCGATCGCCATGTCGAACTGCTTGCGGGTGTGGGCGTAATCGCGGGCCACCGCATAGGCCGCCTCGGCGATGCCCACCGACTGCGAGCCGATGCCCACCCGGGCCCCGTTCATCAGGCTCATCACGTAGGGCACCAGACCGCGCTGACGCTCGCCGATCAGCACGCACGGCGTGTCGTCGAAGAAGATCTCGCACGTCGGCGAGCCGTGAATGCCCAGCTTCTCCTCGAGCCGGCGGATTTTGACCGTCGGGCCCTTCTCGCAGAGGAACAGGCTCAGGCCCAGGCCGCCCGCCCGGTCCGACTCGCTGCGGGCCAGCACCAGCAGCACCTCGCCGCAGCCGTTGGTGATGAAACGCTTGACGCCGTTGAGGAACCAGTTGCCCGACTCGTCCTGGTACGCGATCGTCTTGACCGCCTGCAGGTCCGACCCGGCGTCCGGCTCGGTCAGCACCATCGCCCCGGTGTACCGGCCGTCCGAGAAACCGGGCAGATACTTCTGCTTGATCTCGTCCGTCGCGTAGGCGTTGATCGTCTCGGCGATCCCCTGGAGGCCGAAGATGTTCATCAGCGAGGCGTCAGCCCGCGAGACGATCTCGGTCGCCATCGTGTAGATCAGGTTCGGACAATTCAAGCCGCCGAAACGGTAGGGGAGGGTAAAGCCCATCACCTCAGCCTTCGAGAGCATCTCCAGGTTCCGGCACATGCCCGCAGCCCGCTGGACGGTGCCGTCGGGCAGCAGCGTGTTGCCTTCGCGGTCGATGCTTTCGGCGTTGTCGGCGATGAACTCGGCGCTGAGCTGGCCGATCATCTCCAGGATCCGCCAGTAGTTGTCGATCGCGTCCTGGGCGTCCTTCGGCGCGTGATCGAACTCGCCCGAGAACCGGTAGTTCTCCTCCATGAAACCGGCCAGGGTGCCCAGGTCCATGGTCTTGAAGTTAAAGACAATGTCTTGATTGTCGGTGAAGAAATTCGGCATTGCTGAACCTCGCTATTGGCCTTTGCCGGTCCGTCCGTCGGACCGCGCCGCGACCCGATCGGCCGCACCTGCTATACGCGTCCCTTGACCGCTTTGATCATCTTGGGGATGACCACGTTCATGTCGCCCACGATCCCGTAGTGGGCCACCTGGAAGATCGGGGCGTTGGCGTCCTTGTTGACCGCCACGATCTTGGCCGCCTCGGACATTCCGGCCCGGTGCTGGACCGCGCCGGAGATCCCGACCGCGACGTAGAGGGCCGGGCGAACCGTGGTGCCGGTCTGGCCGACCTGATGGTCGCGGTCGCAGTAGCCCAGATCGACCGCGGCCCGCGACGCCCCGACGGCGGCCCCGAGGGCATTGGCCAGGTCCCAGATCTTCTTGAAGTTGTCCTTGCTTCCGACGCCCGCCCCGCCGGCCACGATGATCCGGGCGGCTTTGAGGTTGACCTTCTTCTGCTCGCGATGTTTCTTGAGGATATTGACCAGCAAATCCGTCGGGTCCAGGGCGACCTTCTCCGCGGTGATTTTGCCCTGGCGCTTCGGGTCCGGGTCGGGCATCCGCATCACGCCTTCCCGCACGGTGGCCATCTGCGGCCAGCGGTCGTAGTTGATGATCGTGGCGATGATGTTGCCGCCGAACGCGGGCCGAATCTGGAACAGCAGGTTCTTGTGAACCGTGCCGTCGCGCTCCTCGTGGTCGCCGATCTGAAGGTCGGTGCAGTCGGCGGTCAGGCCCGCCCGCATCTGCGAAGCCACCCGCGGCGCCAAATCGCGCCCGATGGCCGTCGCCCCGTACATCATGATCTGCGGTTCGTACTTCTCGATCAGGCCGCAGACGACCTTGGCGTAGCTGGTGGTCTGGTAGTCCTCCAGCAGCGGATCGGCGGCCACGATGACCTCGTCGGCCCCGTGGGCGATCAGCTTCTCAGCCAGCCCGTTCACGCCGTTGCCGCCGACCAGCACGGCCCCGAGTTGGACCTTGAGTTCATCGGCCAGCTCGCGGCCCTTGCTCATCAGCTCCAGCGGAACGTCCGAGAGGTGTCCGTTCTCCTGCTCCGCATACACCCACACCGAACCCTGTCGATTGCATCTGATCATGAGTTCTCTATCCTCAAGTTTCCTGTTCCATCCGCGGCTGCGCTGCGTCCGTGGCGTCCGTTAGCCGAGCGTGCGATCCTCGATCAGCGAGTGCACCAGCTCGGAGACGCCCTCGTCGCTGGCCTCGAACTGCCGGTGGCCGGCGCCCTTGAGCACGACCGCCTGAATGCGGTGCACCTTGGTCGGCGAGCCGTCGCGCCCGCACCAGGCCAGGTCCGCCCCGATCGTATCGAGGTTCCACTCCTCGATCAGCAGGCCCTTGCTCTCGAGCTCGCGCACCTTCTGGTCGATCGCCTCGGCGAAGGTCGGGTCGTTCGGATCGTTCTCGCCCGCGATCTCCTTGGCCACCTCGCTGCGGGACCGGGCGTGCTTGCACTTCATGATGCGCTTGGCGCCGCCGGGACGCGGGACGTTGGCGGCGTCGGTGATGGTCATCAGCAGCGGCAGCTTGGCCTCGACGATCTCCCAGCCGTTGCCCACGTTGCGCCGGGCGACCATCCGGCCGTTACCCAGTTCCGTAATCTCCTCAACGTAAGTGAGCTGCGGCAGGCCGAGCTTTTCAGCCAACTGCGGCCCGACCTGGGCGGTGTCGCCGTCGATCGCCTGGCGGCCGCAGAACACCAGGTCCACGTTCCCGAGCTTGCGAACAAAGCAGCTCAGGATGTACGAGGTGGCCAACGTGTCGCTGGCCGCGGCGCGGCGGTCGGTCAGCAGGATCACACGGTCGGCCCCGCGGAACAGGGCCTTTCGCAACTGCTCGGTGGCGTTGGGCGGACCCATGGTGATCACCGTCACCGTCGCGCCGTAGCGGTCCTTGACCGCCAGGGCCGCCTCGAGGGCGTGCAGGTCTTCGGGGTTGAAGATGGCGGGAAGGGCGGCCCGGTTGACCGTTCCGTCGTCCTTCATCGCCTTGGCGGTGACCGCCTTGGTGTCGGGCACCTGCTTGATCGTCACGACACAGTTGTATTTACATCCCACGATCCAGTGCTCCTGATAAACTCCAGCTTCTGCCGTCTCGCCGCCTGCATCTCCAGTGTGCCGCTATGGGGCGGGCGAGTTGTGGTAAACCTGATAATCTAGTGCCGCTGGGAAGGCAAGTCAAGCAAGAAGTGGCCTTTGCACGCACATTGATGGTGAAATCGGCGGCGGCGAATCCAAAAACATCAATGATAAACAGCAGTTATGGATTCGACGCGGCGCGGGCGCCTGCTCACCAGTGGAGCTTCGGCTTTCGCGCCGCCTGCACTTCATCGACGCGGCGGACGGGCGTGGTCCACGGCGCTTTGTGCAGCTTGTCCGGATCGGTCTTGGCTTCTTCGGCGATTTGCGCCATCACATCGACGAAGCGGTCGAGCGTTTCGGTCGTCTCGCTCTCGGTCGGCTCGACCATGATGCACTCGGGCACCGTGATGGGGAAGTACACGGTCGGCGGATGGATGCCGAAGTCGATCAGCCGCTTGGCCACGTCGAGGGCGCGGACGCCGTGCTGCTCCTTGATATGCTCGGCGCTGAGGACGAACTCGTGCATGCACGGCAGCGGGTAGGGCAGGTTGTAGTGATCGCGCAGGCGCGTGGCCAGGTAGTTGGCCGCCACCACGGCCTCTTCCGAGACGCGCCGCAGGCCCGGCAGGCCCAGGCTGCGGATGTAGGCATAGGCCCGGACCATCACGAGGAACTGGTTGTAGAAGCTGCGCACCCGGCCGATGGATTTGGGGCGGTCGTAATCCCAGACGTAGCGGCCGTCGCGGCGCTCGACCTGCGGGACGGGAAGGAAGGGCCGCAGATGCTCGGCCACCGCGATCGGGCCCGCTCCCGGTCCGCCGCAGCCGTGCGGAGTCGAGAACGTCTTGTGCGTGTTGTAGTGCATCACGTCGACGCCGAACTGCCCCGGCTGGATGCGGCCGAGGATCGCGTTCATATTGGCCCCGTCCAGGTACAACTGGGCCCCGCGGTCGTGCAGGATACGGGCGATTTCGGCAATGTCCCTTTCGAACAGGCCGAGCGTGTTGGGATTGGTGATCATCATCAGGGCGGTCTTGTCGCTGACGTTGGCCTTCAGGGCGTCCAGATCGATCAGGCCCGCAGCGGTGCTCTTGATGACCGTGACGTACTTGCCCGACAGCGCGCAGCTGGCCGGGTTGGTCCCGTGGGCGCTGTCGGGGATCAGCACCTGCGGGCGGTCCTCGCCGCGATCGGCGAAGTAGGCACTGACCACCAGCACCGACGTGAACTCGCCCTGGGCGCCGGCGGCAGGGTGAAGCGAGACCTCAGCCAGGCCCGCGATCTGCTCGAGGTATCCGCGGAGCCGATAGAGCAGTTCCATCGCGCCCTGGACGTCGTCGGCCGGCTGATAGGGGTGCAGATCGGTGAAGCCCGGCAGCGAAGCCGCCCACTCGTTGAACTTCGGGTTGTACTTCATCGTGCATGAGCCGAGCGGATAGAAGTTCCGATCGACCGACATCATGCGGCAGGCGAGGCTCGTGAAATGCCGCGTCACCTCGCGCTCGGGAAGCTCGGGCAGGTTCGGCGGCGCGGAGGCCGCCTCGGAGCCCAACACCTCGGCTGGGTCGACCGGCGGCACGTCGCTTTCAGGAAGGACGATTCCGCAGGTTCCCGGCAGATTCGTTTCGGACAGCAATGGTACTGGCGTCGTTTGGTTCATGGTCACAGCGTGCTCAACACCTCGACAAATCGGTTCATCTCATCCCGCGTGCGCTTTTCCGTCACCGCGACCAGCAGGCAGTCGGTCAGGTTTGGATACCAGCGGCCCAGGGGCACGCCGGCCAGGATGTCGTGCTCTTTGGCGGCGGCGAGGACCTTCTCGACTCCGGCTTTGCGGCAGCGGACGACGAATTCCTTGAAGACCGGCTGGCCGAACGGCGTCTCGAAGGCATCCAGTTCGGCGATCCGCCGGTGCAGGTATTGGGCTTTCTGGAAGCACAGGTCGGCGACCTGGCGGATGCCCTGTTTGCCCATGATGCTCAGGTAGACGGCGGCCCGGATCGCCAGCAGGCCCTCGTTGGTGCAGACGTTGCTGGCGGCGCGTTCGCGGCGGATGTGCTGCTCGCGGGTCTGAAGGGTCAGGCAGAACGCACGCCGTCCGTCGGCGTCGACGGTCTGTCCGACCAGACGGCCGGGAATACGCCGCAGATATTCCTGTCGACACGCCAGGAACCCGAGGTAGGGTCCGCCCAGACCCATCGGCATGCCGAGGCTCTGGCCCTCGCCGACGACAATATCAACCCCGAGCTGGCCCGGCCGCGTCAGCAGGCCGAGACTGATCGGATCGGCTACGACGATCAGCAGCGTCTTGGGGTGTTTCCTGACCGTCTCGGCGATCTGCGAAAGGGGTTCGACGCAGCCGAAGAAATTCGGCTGTTGGATGACCACCGCCGCCGTTTCGCCGTTGATCGCCTCCTCCAGTTTCGTCGGGTTCACCCGGCCGTCCGGCGCCTCGAGGGCGAGCAGATCGTTGGGCCGATGCTGCAGATAGGTGGCGACGACCTGGCGGTACTCCGGGTGGACGTTTGCCGGCAGGATGACCTTGTCCTTGCCCGTGATGTCCATGGCCATCAGCAGCGCCTCGGCGAGGGCTGATCCGCCCTCGTAGAGCGAGCTGTTGGCCACGTCCATGCCGGTCAGATCGCAGACCAGCGACTGGTATTCGAAGAAGGCCTGGAGCGACCCTTGCGACGCTTCGGCCTGGTAGGGGGTGTAGGCGGTGACGAATGCGCTCTGGCCGGCGAGGGCGTCGACGGCGGGGGGGGTGTAGTGGTCGTACGACCCAGCCCCCAGAAAGCTGATCCGCCCGCCGGCGGGGCGGTTGCGCCCGGCCAGTTCGCGGATCTCCCGCGCGAGGTTGATCTGGTCGGCGGCGGGTGGAAGGTCGAATTTGGCCTCGGCCATCCGCTGCGAACCTAGAGGGGCGAAGAGCTCATCCGCCGATCTGGCCCCGATCGTTTGGAGCATCCGCTCGATGTTTTGTTGATTGTGCGTTGATTGAGTCATGGTCATAACGAAATCTTAAGCCGCTTGCCGCCATCTAGTGTGGATATATGCCCGTTTTTGTGGATCAGGCGAGGGTGCCTTGGTACGCCTCGGCCGGCATTAATTTATCCAGTTCGGATATATCGAGAGGCCGGACTTTAATGAGCCAGCCGCTGTCGTAGGGGTCGCGATTGAGCAGTCCCGGATCGGATGCGAGGGTCTCGTTGACCTGTGTGACTTCGCCGCTAATTCCCGAGAAGAGTTCGGATGTGGCCTTGACCGACTCGATCTCGCCGAACGGTTCGCCCGCGGTCACCTTTGTTCCCGGCTTCGGTAGATCGACGTAAGTGATGTCGGTAAGCTCGGTTACCGCATGTTCGCTGATTCCGATCACGACCAGATCGTCCTGGAGCTTGTGCCATTCGTGGCTCTTGGTGTATTTGCGGTCGGCGGGAACGTCCATGGGTGTTACCTCCTTCACAACGGGCCGATCCGCTTTCGATCAAACCCCTTGGCTGCCAGCGGGATCGGCGATTAAATCCGTAATGCATTTAATTGCCCACGTCGGTCATTGTCACATGAGGGGTGAGGTCTGTCCAGAAAAAACTCGTCTTCCGCAGAGAATCGTGATGCGGACGGTTGGCTGGGATCAAGGTCGCTTGACGCGCGTGGGCGGTGGTGATAGTGTGTCGCGGAAACGCGGAAACGCTGGAACGGGACAACGGCGAGGACTTTACATGCCGACGGAGAAGGTTGAATACGAGGTGGAGAAGTTGCCGAGGGTCGTCTGCGATCGGCATCCGGAGTGGGTCGAGCTGTACAACGCCGCGTGGCAGATGGGTTTTGCGAACGTCGAGTACGTGGCCAGGCCCGGTTGGAAGCCGCAGCTGACGTGCATGCCCGGCATGATGCGTCTGTGGCAGTGGGATTCGTGCTTCATGACGCTGTTCGCGCGGTATTCGAACGGGCAGCTTCCGGGGATGAACAATCTGGACAATCTGTACCGGCTGCAGCGGTCGGACGGGTTCATGAGCATGGCGTACGACCTGGGCAATGAGCAGCCCGCCTTCGGCGAGCGGATCAACCCGCCGTTGATGGCGTGGGTGGAGTGGGAGTATTACCGGGCGACGGGAGACGATTCGCGATTCGAGCAGGCGTTGCCGCGGCTGGTTCGTTTCTTTGACTGGGTGAAGGCGAACCGGCGGCGGTGCAGCGGGCTGTACTGGTTCGAAGACTCGGGATCGAGCGGCATGGACAATTCGCCGCGGAGCGGCTACCTGGCCCAGGATCTGCGCGGAAGCGACGTGTGCTTCATCGATCTGGCGGCGCAGCAGGCGTTGGCTGCGGCGCATCTGGGGAAGATGGCGAGGCATCTCGGGCAATTTGAGACGGCTGAACGATTCGAGCGAGAGCACAGTGAACTGGCAGCTCTGATCGAGGAAAGGCACTGGTGCGAGCGGGCGGGGATCTACTTCGACCTGTTCGGACGGGAGCGAGCGACATCGCGGCATAACTTCGTGAATCACAAGACGCTGGCGGCGTTCTGGCCGATCGTGGCGGGCGTGGCGAGGGAGGATCGGGTGGGACGGCTGATCGAGCATCTGCTGGACCCTCGCGAGTTCTGGCGGCCTCACCCGTTGCCGACGTTGTCGGCGGACGACCCGAATTACGACCCGCTGGGCGGGTATTGGCTCGGCGGCGTCTGGGCTCCGACGAATTACATGGTCGCCGCCGGGCTGAAGCGGCACGGCAAACACGAGGTGGCGCGGCAGATCGCGGTGCGGCACCTTGAGGCGATGACCGCGGTCATGGGCGAGGAGACATTTGCCAGTATCTGGGAATGTTATTCGCCGGAGTACACGCGTCCGGCGACGAACGGGTACGGCGTGTTGTGCCGGCCTTGTTTTGTCGGGTGGACGGGGCTGGGTCCGATCGCCATGCTGATTGAGCACGTGCTGGGGTTTGAGTTTGAGGCGGCGGACAACGTGGTCCGGTGGGTGATCGGCACGCCGGGACGCCACGGGATCGAGCATGTGCGGTTCAACGGGCGGACCGTCTCGCTGGTGTGCGACGGTCCCGACCCGTCAAGCGGGCGGACGAAGGTTGTGGTCAGGGCATCGGATGAGATCAACGTCGCCGTCTCGCTGCTGGGACGGTTCATTGAGCACAAGGCGACGCTTCCCGCGGGCGAGCACGAGTTGCACGTGTAACGGCGGAAGCTTGCGCTGCTACTGGGGCGGCTTGCCTTCGCCGACTCGTTGGAGGGTCAGGAAATCGACGAAGAGGTCGCCGGTGTCTTTGGGGAAGTGGAGTTTGATGGTTTTGAGGCCGGGGGAGTCGACGGTGAAGTCGAGGTACTTGGTTTCCGATTCGGTGCGGTAGTCGAAGTGGCCGATGGGTTGATCGTTGAGGGTGGTGACCAGGCGCAATTCGCCGGGGACTTCGTCGGAGTGGCCGGAGAGGCGGCCGTAGGCTCGGACGGCGAGGCGGTAGCGTCCGGCTTGGGCGAAGGGGACGTCGTACTCCATCCAGCCGTCGCCCCAGAACATGGCGACGACGGCGTCACCGCTGGCGTTGCCGCTGGCGGCGATGAACATGGGCGAGCCGGGACATTGGCCCTGGCTGCGCGGGGAACTCTCAGCCTCGATGAGCATGACGCCTTCGGGCGTGGTCACGCGCACGACGGCTGAGGCTTTGATCGGGTTGTCCGTCAGTCCGGTCACCTGGCCGGCCACGGGGATGGACTGGCCGACCGGGGCGCTGGCGGGCAGTTGAACTCGGAACACGCAGGTTTGCTCGGCGCCTGCGGCGAGGGCGATTTGATGGCGGTCGGGCGAGGCGGTCCAGCCATCGGGCAGTTCGAGCGTCACATCAGCCGAGCTGTTTTCGGAAGATGGATTCTGGACGACCAGGGCGAATTCAACACTGGCCTCAGGCGCGGCTGTGAGCTCGCGGGTCGTGAATGTTGCCGCCGGGCGCACCTGGGCCGGCGCCGTTTCGGACAGCAGATAGAGCGGCGCCTGCGTGACGGGCAGGACGAGTCGGTTATGCGTGGTCGCGAGGCGCGACGACTTGCCCATCAGGTCGATCAGCTCGGCGGTCTCGCTGACGCCGTCGATCGTCGCGCTGGTGTCCGATCCGCTCCAGAGGACCAGCACGTGCGGGCCGGCGGCGTTGGGCTTTTCGAACCGGTAGGCGACGAGTTCGGGCGTTTCGCTGTAGACTTTGGCGCAGCGTCGGTCGGCGAGCATGCGGATGAGGTTGGCGAAGGCGAAGTAGGCGGGGCGGACGGTGCGGTCCTCAGCCGTTACGTTGCCCCAGAGGCAGAGGTTGGGGTGCTGGTCGATATCGCCCCAGAGGAAGACCTTTTCCGGGTTGGCGGCGAGGGCCTCGATCAGGCCGGTGGTTCGGCCGATGGCCTGCTGGGCGGCGGCGGTCAGCGTGCGGTCGGCGATGCGATGGCCGGATTGCTCGGTGACCCAGACGGGCTTTTCCGCCTCCGTTGTGGCTTTCAGATCCTTCTTGAACGAGTCGACCTTGGTGCGGTTCACGTAGTGCACGTCGAAGATGTCGAAGTACTTGGCGCCGCCGAGTTCGAAGACGCGCCGGCCGAAGTCGCCCCCGGTGCCCGGGCCGGTGTAGGCGAAGCCGCTGGAGGTGGTCTGGAGCTGCGGGTCGATGGCCTTGATCCGCGGATAGCTTTCCTTGAGCAACGTGAAGTAGTCGTCGGCTGTGCCGCCCATGAACCACGACGAGTCGATTTCATTCCAGATCGAGTAGACCTTGATCCAGTCGCGATAGCGGCGGGCCAGGGCCTCGATGTAGCGGTAGTAGTCCTCGAAGTACTCCTTCTTCATGATGCAGTGCATGTATTCGGGTTTGTCGGGCTGGACGCTGGCCCATTGAGGAACCCGGTAGATCGCCGGCAGCATGGACATGCCGTGCTTCGAGCAGACCTGTCGGTAAAAGTCGAACCACTCCCAGTTGTAGGTTCCGCGCGTCCACTCGGCGGTTCGCCATTCGTACTCGGTGCGCAGCCATCGGACGCCCTGGAGGGCGAGCAATTCGGCGGCGCCTTCAATCTGCTCCGGATCGTGCGTGTAGCGGTCGGACCAGGTGACGTTGACGCCGAGCCGGTCGTTGTTTTCCGGCGGCGCGGCCAGCAGTCCGCCGTCGAGAGTCGCCTCGCCCCAGCCGTCGACGGCGACCTTGAGGCGATAGAAGCCCGGCGCATCGACGGAGGCGGTCAGTTCCCTGCGGACGGGAGCATCGGCTTTTGGCGCAGCCTGCCACGTCTCCAATTTGCGCTCATTTGCCTGCCAGTCAATGAGTGAGGCCTGAACCGTTGCGGGTTGATCCAAGTCCGCTTGAATCTCCACGGTGTACTTCAGCGGCTGCTGACCGGCAAAGACGTTGGCCAATCGATCCGTGGTCAAGCGGACCACCAGCGTGTGCGGACCGCGACGGAAGATCGTGGTTTCGCCCGTGCTGTACGGGCCTCGCCCGTTGCGGATGGGGCAGCGAAGGGTCAGCGGCTCGATCGGCGCATCCGGCAGAACGACGATCCGGGGCGTTCGTCGGTCCACCATTCGCCAGCCGTCGACACGGACGGTAATGATGGCCAGGTACGTTCCCGGCTGTTCGGGAACAATCAGAAACGCCTGAGGCCCTGGGCCCGGATCGGCTTGTGTCACCTTGACCGGCTGGGGTACGCCGGGCTCGAGGTTCCGCATATCCTCGTGGAGGCGAGACACTTCGGCCGACCAGCCCAAAGGCTTGCCGGGCTCGGGTGTTGCATCGTAGATCGGCAACTCGAAGGTTGAGGGATTATCGGCCCAGACGCAGGGCGCGGCCAGGGACAGTACAAAGAACGCGCCAAACAGTCGATGCATGTGAGTACTCCTGCGGCTAGAGAGGGTCGACGCCCACGGTCCAGTGTTTGCGGAATAGCTCATAGCCTTCCGGGTCGGGAAACCTCTCCCAGGCGGCATTCGTGAACGAACCGGTTCTGGCCATCCAACTGGCGTGACCGTCGAGGAAGAGGAAGGTTCCGGAAAACCTGTGAAGGAGGGCCACATCGTAGTCGTCGATCGGGGAGTGATGGTAGGCTCCGTCGGCTCTTCCCGAGTCGTAGACGTGCCGGCGTTCCGCCATGGCGACCGAATTCACCGGTTCGGTCTTGACGTCGTTGAGGATGCCATAAACACAATCGATGCCGGGTTCGCCACCGGGACACGCGCCCCACATATAGCAGTTGGGCCCGTACGTCACGGCGTTCAGGAGCGGGTCGTACGGCTCGGCGGGGCAGGTGTTGACGTGCCGGTCGTCGGGAATGTACCTGTAGTACGCCATCCTCCATTCCCAACTGTGCCACCCCTCGACGACCCAGGCGTTGGTGCGGATCAGGCGGTTGTTGTGATCGTTGGCGTAGGTCAGCAGTCCGATGCCCCACTGGCGGAGGTTGCTCAGGCAGGAGGCCTCCAGCGCCCGCGCTCGTGCCTCACTCAGCGCCGGCAGGAGGATGGCGACCAGCACCGCGATGATGGCGACCACCACCAGCAGCTCAATCAGAGTGAAACCCATCGATGGCCGATTTGATTTCATGGTCTATCTCCTGGCTCCTAAGGGGCCGGATATTCCACCCGCTGTGAGGTCAGCCGGACCACGCCTTTGGGCATTTGTCCAGTCAGGACCCAGCGTTGGACCAGGTCGGAGGCCAACGATATCATCTGTTCGTAATCGGAGTCCCAGAACCGCCGCACGTGGCGCGTGAAGCCGCGGCTGCCGGTGTGCCGTTGCCCGATCGACAGCGTGCTGATCGCCACGTTGGGGAACTTCTGGGCCAGTCCGGTTTCCACCACGACGTAGTCGAGGAACGTGCCCTGAGTGCAGAAGACGGCGTCGTAGCCGCCTTCAGCCAGCAGACGCTCCACGTGGGGTGCGTAGACGTCCACATCGGAGAAATCGCGATGCGTGAATCGATGGCCCATCCGCGAGATGGGCAGTTGCACCACCGTCACGTCGGTTTCTCTCTTGAGTTCAATTGAGGCGTCGCGGATGCCCCGCGTGATCTCCTCGTAGGCGCTGATCCGCAGGTCGTCGATCAGGACGAGCAAACGCTTGTGGCCGGACTCGTCGAGCAGATGCCGGCCGATATCAGTTCCGGTGGCGTGGAAATCCTGGACGACCGCGGGCAACTCGGCTCCGCGCAGGAGGCGGTCGATCAGAACCACCGGCACGCGGCGGGCCAGGTCGGCGAAGAACTGGCCGTTGGGGTCGTCGTCGATCGGCCAGACCACCAGGCCCCTGATCCCGTTGGCCAGAAAGTGCTCAGCCACTTCGCGTTCGCGGATCGGGTCGTCTTCGGAACTGCGGACCACGGCGAAATTGGACCGGTTGGCGAATGCCTTGTCGATCCACTCCATCACGCTCATGTGGAAGGAGAGGGAGACGGTGTACGGCTGGATGAACCCGAAGGTGATGGCGGTCCGGCGGCAGTTTTCGTCGTCGATGACCCGGACGTCGCGGCCGTGGTGGGCCACGACGACGCCGAGGTCGGCCAACTCGCGGGTTGCCCGCTGGACGACCTTGGGACTGACCCCCAACTCGCGGCTGAGCGTCCGGACCGAAGGCAGCGGCTGGCCGGTCCGGTACTGGCCGGTGCGGACCCGCTGCTGGAGCGTTCGAGCCACCTGCCGGTACAGAGGCAAGCGATTGCCGGTTACCACCTCGACCATTTCGCAGGTCCCTATAGTACTACAGTGCAACAGATAGTAAGCATGTAAGTAGCTGTACGATAGCACGTTGCTATCGACTGTATCCCTGTTTCCCTTTCAGTATACCGCACGGCGGCGGCAGCCGTCAAGAGGAATCTGGAAGGTCGAGACTATTTGGTCTCGAGTTCGATCACGCCCGCGCGATGGAGTTCGGGGGTGGTCAGGAGTTCGCGGTAGATGCGGAGTGGCTGGTCTTTCTGGCCGAGCGGGGTTTGGCGAAGCTGGTCGGCGAGGGCGGAGGCCTGGGAGAACTCGGCCTGCCAGTAGTGGTGGATCATGCGCCCGAAGCCTTCAATGAAGGCGCTGAGTTCCCGCGGGTCGGCCTGGTCGGCCCAGTGGATCAGTTCGTAGACGACGACCGGTTTTTCACGGCCGACGACGCGGATCTTGCCCAGCAGGCGCGCCGGCAGTCCCTCGCCCATCCGGCTGTGGGTCTCCTGCGAGATCATGGTCAGCGTGCCGAAGAACTTGTTGGCGGTTTCGAGTCGCGAGGCGAGGTTGACGGTGTCGCCGAGGCAGGTGTAGTCGAACTTCCGGGCCGAGCCGCAGTCGCCGATGACCGCCGGGCCGCTGCTGATCCCGATCCGCATCTTCATCGATCCGGGCAGGTCGAAGCCGATGGTGCGCAGGTGCTCCTCGACGTGCGGCAGGTATTTCTGGCACTCGATGGCGGCCAGGCAAGCCCGTCTCGCGTGGTCCGGCTGGGGGTTCAGCGGCGGGTTGAAGAAGGCGAAGATGCCGTCGCCCTGGAACTTGTTGATGAAAGCCTCCTGCTGATCAAGCACCTCGCTCATGTGCTCGAGGTAGATGTTCAGGAGGTTGACGACTTCCTGCGGGGCCATGGGCTCGCTCAGGTGCGTGAAGCCCGCCAGGTCGCTGAAGAAGCAGGTGACCTCCTGCTGCTGCGGGGGGAGAGTCAGCGATCGCGGTTCGGCCACGATGCGTCTGACCAGCGTCGTATTGGTGTACTGTCCGAGCCGCGAGGCGAACAGTCGCTTGGTGCGGCCTTCGGTCACCTGGTAGTAGAGGGTGACCAGCGACCAACTGATGAACATGGCGGCCATGGGTCCGGTGACGTTGCTGATGATGTGCCATCGGCCGAAGACCAGGACAAAGCTGACGGCGGCGTAGGCGGCCAGGAGGATCAGCATCCAGAGCAGGCCCTGGCCGGCCGAGCGCTGGGAAGCGGTCAGGATGGTGACCACCATGCCCATCGCCAGAACCACCAGCAGGTTCGTGTTGCGGTCGCTCTCGTAGAGGTAGGAGTCTTCCAGCACCTGGTTGATGATGTTGGCCAGGACGATCACGCCGGGACATGGATGCTCGTCGAAGACGGGCGTGGCGACGGTATCGGCGAGGGTGGTGGCGGTATAGCCGAACAGGACGATTTTGTCTTCGATTCTGGGGCGAAGCTCGGCCAGGGCGGATTCGATCGAGGCCTCGATGTCGGCGTTGATGCGGCGAACCGTCTCGGGCTCGAAGACGCAGCGGTAGAGATTGATCACGTGCTGCTCTTCCTCGCTCATCTCGTTCGGAGCGAGGGAGGCGAGGTCTTCGTAGCTCATTTCCAGCGTTTCGGCGGCCCGTTTTTCGATCTGGGCGATCTCGTCCTGCGTGCGTGCCAGTTCGAGGCGAATGTCGTCGGCCAGCGACAGTGTCGGCTGCGTGGCGGCGGCGGTTGCCGGCTGGGTTGCCGGGTGGGTTGCCGGCTGGGTATCGGCGCGGGCGTCGATCGGGCAGCTATCCTGGAGCCACTGCCTTCGCTGCTTGAGCTTGCCGTAGCGTTCGTACTGGGTGGGCAGGAACTGCTGGACGCTCAGGTCGGCGGCGGAGTCCAGGAGAAACCGGTTCTGGTCGAGGGCATCGCGGTTAAACGCGACGTCGAGGAGCTTGGCGGCGGGGATCTGGTTGTCGAAGCTGTGCTGCCAGCGGTCGGGCCACTTGAGCCAGCGGCCGGTCTGGCGATAGTACCAGTTGACGATCAGCCGGCCGTCGGACCCGAGCGGGATGGTCCTGACCGGTCCGCCGTCCTCGGCTGGACCCAACTGGATCCGATCCTCGCCCAGGTGCAGAGGCAGGCCGAGGTGCTGGCTGACGGTGGCCAGAGCGAGTTGGCGGTAGATCACGTTGTCGTGGACCGACAGGAGCGAGAGCTTGCGGAGCTTGCCGTCGAGGTCGGTCTGGGTCGAGTAGTCGACGAAGCCGGCGTCGCGGGCGGCCGAGGCCAGCGCCGCCACCGGCACCTGCATGGGCGAGTGGTCGCTGGGGCGGTAAACGGCGGGGGACAGGATATCGCCGGAGAGGGTCAGGCCGGACTTGGCACGGATCGTCAGGTAGGCCCGGGCGTAATGGTAGGCGTCTTCCAGTTCTCGCCGCCAGTCCGTCTGGCGCAGCCACTGGTCGACGAGGAGTTTCTGGAGGAGTTGGTCCAGCGTCAGAGCGGGATCGGCCTGGAGGGTTTCGACGGCGAGGCCGCGGGCGGCCATCCGCCGGATCGTGGCGAAGTTCGCCCGAACCTGTTCGAGGGGCAAGCTTGACCGGGCGGCCAGTTCCCGCGGCGTCAGGTCCATCTCGGACTTGATCGCCTCGACGGCTTGGGGAAACGCAGCCCCCGCGCCGAAGTAGAACGCCAAGACTGCTCCTCCCTGAGTGTGCAGGGCTTGGGCCAGCATGGCGTCTTCGGCGTTGACGGATTCGGAGTCGCGGCCCTGGCGGACCTGCGGCCGCGTGTAGGTGAAATCGATCAGAAGCTGTCGGCCTCCCAGTTCGGCCACCAGTTCGATGATGCCGGCCACGTAGGACCGCGGCCAGGGCCACTGCTGCACGGCGGCCAGCGAGTTGTCGTCCACCGCGATCAGGCACAGTTCGCCGCTGTCCGAGACGGTGGGGATGAGCTTGTGGCGCAAGTCGACGGCAACGGCTTCGATGCGGTCGAGGGAGCCGACCTGAAGGGCGATCGCCACCAGCAGGGTTCCGATCAGACCCATGCCGATCGTGGCCAGGGTTGTCCAGACTGCTCTTGTGCTCCGCACGGAGTGCTACTCTCGCCGCCACCCGCGTTCCGCTGCGGGGCGAAGGTCAGAACCCGGTCATCGCCGGCCGATGAAGAACCCGACGACCACACTGATTACGGTAACCAACACCGCGCCCAGCACCGGGTAGAGAATGTTCGAGGCGATGGTCTGCAGGATGCCCGGCAGGACGCCCGCGGTCAGGCTGGCGGCGACGAAACCGGCGAAACCCAGCAGGATCAGTGAGGCGACCAGAAAGCCGGAAAACAGGCCGGCCATCGGATCGGCTGCGGTGGCCGCCACGACGCGCGGCGCCGGAGCGGCGGCGGGAACCGGTTCCTCGACCTCCTCGAAGCCGGCCGCCTCGGCGGCTTCCGCAGTGGCGGGAACCCTGGAGTCGGGCATTGTCTCTTCGCCCGAGTAGATCTCGTCGAGCACGCCGCCCAGTGAGGTGTCGTCGCTCTCGCGGCTCAGATCGAGGAGGCCCGAACCGCTGCTGCCGCCGCCTTCGATGGAGAGTTCCTCGGAGACCGACGGGGCGATCTGCGTCTTGGCCATCGGGTCGGCGTCCAGGCCCGCCAGTTCGTCCTCGTCGAAGACGTTGACGCCGGCCGGCGTGATGACGGTGTCCTCGTTCTTGGGGGCATCCTGCGTCGGGGTATGCTCGCCGGACTCATCGAGGGTGATCACGTCGGAACCGCCGTCGGTCGAGTCGACCGGCAGCAGTTCGATCGCCGATTCGCTGGCCCCGTCGCCGGTGGTGCCCACGGAGGGGTTCAGTTCCGCGGCCAGGTCGTCCACCTCAGCAACCTTGTATCTCTGTTCGCCTTCGACGCGGAATTCGCGCAGACGGCCTTCGCGGACCAGGTGGCTGAGCTGATCCTGAGTCAAGGCCAGCTTGTTGAGGGTCTGCTGAAGTGTGTAGTAGTCAACGGCCATCATGACCTCCCATCGCGGAAAAAGCTCACCGTGCTTCCTCTATTGTTATTTTAGTGGTTCGGTGGGTGGATTTTCCAATTTTTTCACGTCCGGCGGCGGCTCTTCCTGCCCGACAACGAGTTGTGCCACTTCGCTGGGGACCGGGGGGGCGCAGTTGTATTCTTCGAGATAGCGGTCGTACATCCAGCTCCGGGCGGCGAGGAGTTTGAGCTGGTTGCCCGGGCGTTTGAGGTGATAGATCCAGAGGGTGCCGGCGTCGGCGTCGACCATGATGATGCCGTACTCGTCGCGGTCGATCTGGCCGGTGAATGCCATCACGCCTCCGGCGCTGCCGGCTCGCATCGGCTGGGCGAGGGCGAGGTCGCCGTGAGGTCCGGTCATGAGGATGCCCGCGAAGAGGCCCCCGACGAAGATGCCGGCGGCGGTGATCATGTGCCTGGAGTGCATTGGAAAGCTCCTGGGACCGCGTTTGGCTTAAACCGGTGCTCTACCATTACTTACATCAACGGTCATTATATCGCGGCGGAACGCGGCTGCAAGTTCCATCAGGGGATTTCCTTATTTCGGCGATTC
>JAAYCJ010000292.1 GCA_012729815.1 Phycisphaerae bacterium
ACCTTCGTCATGGGCTGGTTGAGGGGTACCTGCGAAAAGTCAACACCCGCTACGTGGCCGACGTGCACGCCCATTACCACCAGGGGATCTACCGTATCTGCATCCATCGCGCTGGGCAGGATCCGGTGATCCTGATGATGGCCGAAGGCCGGGAAGTCTTCCGGTCCAAACCAATCCCCTCAACCTCCGATCGGCTGCGGACGTCTCCGGAATCGTGGTTCGCAATCTGGGCGTACGCTCCGAACGTGACGGAGACGACAGGTGAATGACGTAATGGTCATGGTGGCGGCCTGCATCGCCCTGACAGCGGCTTGCCTCAAGGGTGTGTCGTGGGCGTTCCGGTGGGTCTACGTGCCCACCCTGATCCTTGTCCCGGGCGAGTTGGTCCTGCAAAACAATGGACTGCCCGATCTGACGCCTCAACGAGCCGCCGCTCTCGGACTGATTCTCGGAGCGCTTTTGATCGGAAAGTTCCACCGGCTTCTCCCGCGGTGGCAGTGGTTCGACCTGCTGGCCCTGGCCCCGGTGCTGTCCTTCTCCATCAGCTATG
Organism: Phycisphaerae bacterium; assembly: GCA_012729815.1. Lineage (NCBI taxonomy): Bacteria > Pseudomonadati > Planctomycetota > Phycisphaerae > Phycisphaerae bacterium. The sequence goes on from JAAYCJ010000292.1 coordinate 551, forward strand.
CAACGTTTACCGACTTCGAGGGCTTCTACAATCGCCTGCCCATGCTCGTTCTTGACTGGGCCTGCCCGTACCTGTTCGTGCGGTCCCTGATCACCAGCGTCGATTCGCTTCGCAAGCTGTTGACGCCACTGGTCCTGGCCTCGGTGACGTTCGCCTGTCTGGCTGTCTACGAGTGCCGCATGGCCACTCGCATCGCCCAGCAGCTCTGGGCGCTCATCGGCGTCCACGTGAACGTAATTCCGCACTATACCTGCTGGCGGTGGGGGCTCCTGCGGGCCAATCTCACCTTCGCCGCTGGACCTCTGACCATGGCGACGTTTTTCGTCACCGTCACGCCGCTGATGCTGCTCTGGGGGCTGCTTCGTCCGCAGTACTACTGGCATTCGCGGTTCGCCGCCCTGGCCACCGCCGTCGGGTGCTTCGCCGGCCTGTCCCGCGGCCCCATGGTCGCCCTGGCGGCGTCCGCCGTGCTGTACGTCGTGCTCGGTTCACGAAGCCGAATTCCACTCGTTCTGCTGCTGGCGGTCCTCCTCCTGGCCTCTCCGTTCCTGCTCGAGGCGGCGCAGGATACCGTCGAGTACACCCAACAGCGGCTGCGAGAAACCGGTAATACCGCCGAGGAGAGCGGCTATTACCGCGTCGCCCTCCTCCTGATTTACGGAAAAGAACTTGTCAACGTCGGTTGGTGGGGCGACCCGTCGATACCCGGCTCCTTGTACGAACAGTGCTGGTCGACGGACAACGCTTACCTGTGGTTCTTCTTCTTCGGCGGTTGGATCGGTGCCGTGCCCATCTGCGTTCTGGTCATGTGGCTGCTGGCGGCCGGGCTCCACCGCGTGTTCACCACGTCCGACGCGAATCGACGCATTATGGCCGCGATCGTCACCACGTACGCCGGCATGTCCATCTGCATGGGCAACGTGTGGTTCGCCGGCGATTACGGCCCCTTCTTCTGGATCACCTGCGGATTGCTCGCCAACGCGATTCAGTGGTCTGACAGGCGGGCGGTGGATGGCGCCTCGGCGCCGAGGCCGAACTCCTCGGCCTGGAGTACAGCCCCCGGCGGTTGAGTGTCAGGGAGTATGCGGAATGCAGCGAGTCAGAAATTCGGATCTGATCACCGAGACCATCCCCATCCGCACGTATCTGCTGACAATCCACGTTCCGTTCCAGCCCATCGCTCCGCGAACGGTGCGGCTGGCCTCCGACTGGGCTCGCTCGCTGCGCCTGTTAAGAGATTCCTTTGGAGGGCAATTCCACCGTTTCATCGTGGCCGCCCCGGCCATTCCCGTCGATGCCGATTGGGCGGAACAAAAACCGGTGGAGTTCTCCTGCGCGGCTGAGGGCTTTGAGTTCGTCAGACTCTGCCAAGCCGGCCTGCGAACCCGCCGCTTCTGGCCCCAGGCGCCGGCGGTCTACCGGCGGTGTCGGACCCTGGCCGCAGAGGCGACGGTCGTCCACACGGGAATGAGCGACCTGTTTCGGCCAATCGGGTTCCTCGGCTTTCTCGCCGCCTACCGGGCGGGCGTCCCGACCGTCTTCGTCGAGGACAACGACGTGATTGCCGAATCCGATCAGATGAACGCCGACCGCCACCGCTGGCGATGGTGGTTCTACAGCCGGATGCGAAGCAGGCTGACCCGCTGGGTGGTCGCCCGGGCGGATTTGTCGCTCCTGAAAGGTCCGCTGCTTAATGCCCGTTTCTCCCGCTTTGCGAAAAACGCCAGGGACTTCCACGATACTTCCCATAGCGAAGTGTGGGTGATGCCGGATGCCGAAGTGGAGAACAAGGTCGACGCGCTGCCGCAGTCCTGCACGCTGCGGTGCGTCAGCGTTGGACGCCTGATCTCGCGCAAGGGACTGGATGAATCGTTTTGCGCCATCGCAGCCGCCAGACGCCTCGGCGTCCCCGCCGAACTGGACGTCATCGGTCAGGGTCCGGATCGCACCCGGCTGGAAACCATGGTTCGGAAACTCGAACTTGGGCCCTTCGTGAAATTCCTGGGCGGGCGGGAGTACGGCAAGGCCCTGATCGATGAACTGAGCCAGTACCATCTGATGCTGTTCACGTCCCGGTTCGAAGAGACCCCGCGCGCCCTCTTCGACGCCGTGGCCGCCGCGGTGCCGATCGCGGGCTACGCCACCGCCTACGTTCGCAGCGTGATTGAATCAGAATCGTGCGGCGTCCTGGCTCCGATCGGTGACGCAGCGGGACTCGCCGCCCAGATCCGGCGGCTGTGGGACGATCGCCGCATGCTCATCGGCCTTACGCGGAATGCCGCCGGTGCGGGCCGCCGCCATGCCGCCGAACGGTGGTACCAGCGCCGTGCGGAGTGGGTCAACCAGATCATCGCATCGTCCGGCGGCCAGAGGAGTCTGCCGGTTGGAGGGGAACTGTGATGGACGGAAAGTACTCCCGTTGGACGACATACATGCTGGCCAGGGGCCGTCGAATGGTCCTGAGGCGTCTCATCGCCCTGCTCGTCCACTGGCAGCCGCAGCCAACGCACCGCGAGGGATACAGCCTGATCATCGGCTGCCGCGGTGAACTTATGCCCGTCCTGCACGCCAACCTCCTGTGCCTGCGTCAACTGGACCTGCGGCACCTCGCCGAACTGATCATCGTCCTTGACTGTCAGGAGCACCAGGAATCACCGGCGGCGGAAGAGGCGGTGCGGCAGGGCTTCCCTGAACGTCCCGTGCGATTCGTCTACCATTCTCCGATGCAGTACCGACTTGTTCGGCTGCTCCAGATACCCTGGATCAACTGCTGGCTGTCCTGGTGCTTGGGCATTGCGGTCACGGAGGCTCGGTACGCATTCCTGCATGACCTTGACGCCCTGCTTCTGACCCCCGATTTCCTGGAGTTGCGATATCAGGCGATCCGTCAACGTGGGCTGCAGTATCTGGGCTTTCTGCCCTACAGCACCAATGGCTTGGTCAGCGAAGACGGGCTGGCTTCGACGATGGAACTGGTCTTCGATGTCGACTTTGTGCGGTCGACGTTTCGGCCGATCGATCTGGCCAACCGGGTGGGGCAATTCCAGGGCCGGGCCGTTGATTTCGACATCTTCCTCCACGCCCAGGCCATGCGAGGCCGGCGGGACATTCTGCCCGCCGGGATCGAGACAATCGTTCACCCCAGCCAGATGATCTGCCAGTATGTCGTGCTCCGCCACCGCCCCCGTCGCAGGCTCCCCCCAGCCAACAACATCCTCCTGATCCCGTATTTCTTCTATCTGGGGGGTGAGGAAAGCCTCATCGAGAACTTGATAGGGCGAATGAGGGCGTCCGATGGTCGCGTCTCGCTCTTCGGGCGGCGCTACGACGTCGCTTCGCTCAGCACGGCCCACGCCGCCTGGATCCGCAAGCAGGCCTTCTGCGTCGAGCGGGCGGTCGCCGGTCGCGTGCGGCCGGTGGTAAACGAATACTTCGGGCTTATCCAATCCATCGTCGCTTCGCGCGCCGCTTCGGCCAAACGACCTCCGGCCCCGCAGCGGGTATAGCGACGCACAAAGAACCGAGTCGCCGTTGTGAATGAACGGTCGCCGCTGATACAGGAGCCATGCGTGGATGGCCTGCAGCGGTGTGAGTCATCGGAGGCAATCGTGGTGGACGCGAAGGTTCGATCGAACGAAAACTCGATGGCGCAGCGGCACGCTGTTCCTGCATGGAAGTGGACCGGGACGGCGATCGCCCTCATCATTCCCCTTGCGCTTTACTATTACGCCCCGGTCGAAGGCGGACTGACCTTCACGGGGGACTCGGTGACTTACCTCGTCATGTCCAAGTGCCTCTTCGACTACCCCCAAAAGCCCATCGGCGTGCGTGGACTCGACTGGGATGGCAGTTCCGCAACCCTGAACACGACCTTTCCCATCGGCTATCCTCTTCTGATTGCAGTCGTAGGTGTCTTCGGGTTTCAGCGGTCTGTCGCGGGACTCCTCGTCCCTTTCCTGTGTTATGTGGCCGCCTCGCTGATCATGTTCCGTCTGGCCATGCGCGTGTCCGGACGCGTGGGCGTGGCCATTGCCGCTTCCTGCCTGTTCGCCGGTTCCTTCCCGGTGCTCTTTGTCGCCTGGCACGCGTGGTCCGAAATGCCGGCCATTCTGGTCGCCCTGTCGTCGCTCGTGCTGCTGGAAAAGCACGCCTGCCCCGAACCGGGGCGTCGGACCGCGGCGGGACAATGCCTCTCCGGCATCTTGGGCGGCTGCACCGTCTGGTTTCGTTACGCCATGTTGCCCTACGTCCCCGCGATGATCCTCGCCGTCGGGGCAATGGCGGGTTCCAGAACAATGACGCGGGCATCCGCCCTCCGAGTGGGCCTGTCCGCATTGCTGACCGCAACGCTGCTGTTCTGCGTCAACTGGTGGTTCGGAGGCTCGCCCGTTGGTCCGGGACGACCGCCGGCCACTGACGGAGTCATCAGCAACGCCGCGGCGATGGCGAACCATATCGTGAACATGGCCTTCGGGATGCTGGGCAGCCGTTCCGCACCGGCGTCGTTTGTGGCCTCGCTTCTGCTCTTTCTCCTGCTTCTGGTTTGCGGTGTCCTCTGTTTCGCGGCCGTCCCGGCATCACATCGCCGAAGACCATCCTACTCCGTCGCCGCGATGTTCTGCCTTCTATACCCCGTATTCATCACGGTGACCCGATCCATCGTTCGTTACGATCCGCTGGACAACCGGTTCACGTCGGTCATGGTTCCCTTCTTCATACTTGCCGTCCTCGTGCCCGCGCTGCGCCACGTCCGCGTCACGCGCTTCGGCCTGTGGCCTCAGAACGCACTGCGCCTTGCCGCCCCGATCCTGGCCGTCGCCTACGTGCTGGGCCAGGGAACACACTGGAACGGAACCGCCAGTTGGCATCAACGCGCGTTGCGGACGCAGGATATCCTGGAGCGATCCCCTCAGTTGACGCGACTCCGACAACTCACAGAGGGCGGTCCGGAATACCTGTTGACGAATTCCATCGGCGCCGTCTACGCCTGGAATCCGGCCCGCGCGATTTGCCTCGAACTTGATGGGTCGCTGTCACCGGATGCCGTCACCCGGTTTGGCAATCGGGTGGGGCAGCCGATCTACGTGTACCTGGCTTACGACCATCCTCTGTTTGATCCCGGGGCGATAGGGCCGCTTGCTGTGCGGCTTTTCAGCGGCCGCATGGGCGAATCATGGTCGTACCTCGGGGATGACGGCTGCGGGCGGCTCTGGCACATGGCGCCGACTCGTGGAGTAACGCGGGCGGAGGACCGTGCCAGATGGCTCGGACCGTGAGGCCCTGCGCATCTGACCCCGAGCTTTCCGAGCGTCTGCGGACCGCCTCGGCGTCCGATTGCAGGTCGCCGCCGGAACGAGAGGATCAGGATGCCAAACCGGTCATGTTACTGGTCCGCTCCGTCTCTCGTCCCGGCGACTTCAGCGCCGTCGGTGGAATAATCAATCCTCTTCGTACGCTCCGATGTCGTAGGCCGACCCGCGAGGCCGACTCGTACCCTGGAAGTCATCCCGAACGGTGGGAACGGTGTACCCCGTGTTCAACGCAGGGCTTCGCGGTTCGACGGCGGAGGTGCCCGGATTGTCTCCGAGGCTGAGACGCAGATCGCTGCCCGCCACGAAACATGGATTGACCATGCTGCCGCCCGGTTCGCTCCACGCCGCGAATGTGTAGGCGATTCCTCCGACCCGGAACAACTGGGCGCCGGTGTGATTCGGCAGATACCAGATGTTGTTCGAACACGTCAGGTCTGCCCGGTCGGTCGCCGACATGTCAAGGGCCCTCACGTAACTGCCCGCGCCGGCGACGGGTCCGGAGGTGATGTTGTTCCGGATCACCATGTTGGTGACCGGCAGATAGGCGCGAACAAAGATCAGATCGCGGGTGTCCGGGCTGTGGAAGCTGTTGTTGTAGATGTGCCAATTGAGATAGCTCGTCACGCCTGACGTGCCGTCGGACAGGTCCACCGGGCCGATCCATCCCATGAACACGTTGTTTCGGATGGTGACATCGTCGGCGGAACGTGACTGAATCGCCACCTTGCCTCCGGACGTCGAAAGCTTCCAGAGGTTGTGCTCGAAAATGATGTTGTGGACCTTGCCTACGATCTGGTCGGGGACGTTCCCCTCGGGACCGGCGGAGATCATCCAGAGGCCCTGATCGCCGGGGTCGAGGAATCGGTTGTTCGATATCACGGCGAATTCGGTTCTGGCCGGGTACGTTCCGCAGAACTTGATCTGGTGTTTGACGGTCCGGCGGAAGGTATTGTAGCTGACCACCGAGTGGCCCACGTACGTCCGCAGCAGGTGCGACGTGGACTGGTCGAAATCGCAGGCCAGGATCGCCACGTGGTAGGGAGGAGCATCGCTGCCGGTCGGTCCGGTGAACATGCCGTAGGCTGCGTTGTCGAAAATCTTGCAGTCAACCACCAGGTCGCCGTTGTGGCGGCCCATCCCGTTGCCGATCGCGCAGTAGAAGTTGGTCAACTGCGACCGCAACAGAAGGCAGTTGGACCCCATGTTGATCCCGTCGCCGGCCGAGGCCGTCGGATACGGCCCGTCAAAGTCGATGTCCATGATCCGGACGTCCAGAACGGTCGGGTACAGCGAGAGAATCCGGCTCTGATTCGTGCAGCGGATCATCGGCTTGGCCGACGTCGCCGAACCGTACGCCCCGATGACGTAGGGACCGGTCAGGTTGCTGGCGCTGTGGCCGGACGAAATCGTCCAGGTCTCGCCGCGCTGGAACAGCACGCGCCGCGGTCCGTTCGAGGCGAACAGTACGCTCATCGCCTTTTGCCAGGTCTTGAACGGCGCCGCCTGAGTACCGCTGTTGGAGTCGTTTCCAGCCGAGTTGGACACGTAGTAGGTCGAGCCGGAAAACGCGCTGACCGTGATGTTCTTCTGAATCTGGGCCACAGCCCCGGTGGCGTCCCGGACCGTCAGCGTGACGGTATAGGTTCGGGAACTCACGCCGCTCGGCAGCTCAAACACGTGGGCGACGATGGGCCCCTTGGCTTGGTTGGCGTCCACGTCAGGCCTGTTGACGAACGTGGCTCCGGAGTCGCCGAAGCTCCAGCTGTAGTCCAGGTCGTGGAACGGCCGGGCCGTGGTCGGACTGGTCGTCGCCGTCGCGTCAAAAACCACTCCCAGAGGCGAAACGCCGGAAGTCTGGGTCACCGCGAAAGATGCGTTGGGAGGCGTTCCGCCGCCCGAAGTGACCGTCAGAGACACGCTGCGAGTCGTATCGCCGGTATGATTGGTGGTGTTGATGAACGTCACCGTGCCGGTATAGGGGCTGGCCTGCTCGGCCAGCGCCTGAGCGCTCAGCGACACGGTGACCGTCTCCGACGCGTTCGGGTCCAGCGTTCCGCCCGTCTTGGACAGGCTGATCCACGACGGGGCGCTGCCGGCCGTCCAGGAGATCGGCTGGCCGCCGGAGTTGCTCAACGTGTACGTCTTGGAACTCGGTGAGAACGGTCCGCCCTCCGGCCCCGAACTGGTCAAGCCGTCGGCCGGAGACACCGTCAATACTCCCGGCGGGATGGGATCGACGGTCAGAGAAACGCTTCGGCTTGTATCGCCCTGCCCGTTGGTCAGGTTGACCAGTGTGACGGTATCGGTGTAGGCCGTGCTTCGGGCCGCCAGGCTGCCCGCGTTGGCGTTGATCGACACCGTCAGGGCAACCGACTCGCCGCCTTCAACGACGCCGCCGGACGACGAGAGGGTCAGCCAGTTCTGCGTTTTGGCCGCCTGCCACTCCATCGCCAGAGTGCCCGTATTGGTCAACGTGTACGTCCTGGAACTCGGCGAGAACGGTCCGCCCTCCGATCCCGAGGCGATCAATCCGTCGGTCGGCGTGACGGCAAGGGTGCCCTCAATCACCACGGGGGCGACCGATACGTTCGATACCTGATGGGAGCCGGCTCCCGCTTGGAGGTGCCAGTGATCCAGTTGGCTCACCGTTCCCGATTGCGAGCGGAAGGGGTAGTCGGCCGCCAGGACCTGCTCAGCCTGGCCCGGCACGGTCACGTAAACGCTGTAGGTGCCCTTCCGCACGTCGGCCACCACGCGGAAGTGGTACTTCTGTCCAGCCGCGTAGGAGATGGCGCGGTCCGCCACATACCACCCGGTGGGCTGGTTCGTCCACGGGTTGGCCGCGGTGGCGTGGAAGGCGTCCAGATAGCCCTCAACGTTGAACCGAACCGTCGCCGCCGAACCGGCGTACCCGGTGCACTCACCCTGCGACAGGCCGGTCAGGGCGTCGACGTTGCCGCCGCTGGGCACGGCGTCGAATGCCATCCCAAACAGGCCGGTCTGGGGATCGACCGCGAAATTCTGCCAAGTCGAGGAACTGGTCGCACTGATCGAGGAATTGGTGACGGTGACGTTTTGGGTCGCCGTGGCTTGGCCCGTCTCGCCCGACGACCTGGCCGTGTACGCTGCCGTCAGCGTGACCGGTGCATCGGCGGCCACGTCGGCCGGGGCCGTATAGACGCCGCCGCTGATCGACCCGGGGCCGCTGGACACGCTCCAGACCGCGCTGGAGGTTACGTCCGCGGAGGTCTGGTCGTCGTAGGTGACGGTCGCGGTGTACGAACCGGTCTGGCCCTCGGCCACCGAGGCCGGCCCGAGGATGACCAGCGATACCACGGCCGCAACCGTGTTCTTCACCACCAGCCCCCCATCCACTTCCTTCGTCACGCCGCCTTCAGAATAGCGGACGGTAAAGCTCACGTCAACGTTCGCGGTCACCGAAGCCGGCGCCGAATAGACGCCGGGGCTCGTAAACGATCCGGGACCGCTGACCAGCGTCCATTCGCCGGAGGCGGTGACATCCGCTTTGGCGCCGTCGTCATAGACTGCGGTCAGGACAAAACGCCCCGTGCCGCCTTCAGAAACTTCCGTCGGACCCGAGAGCGTCACGCCCTCGACGATCCTGACGTCATTGACGACCGTGATGATCTTGTCCGCTTGTCTGCTGATCCCATTCTCCAGGTAGGACACGCGGATGGTCGCCTGGGTGTCAGCCGTCACGATCGCGGGCGCGCTGTAGACGCCGCCGCTGATCGAACCGGGGCCGGACACGATCGACCAGGTCGCCTTGGCGGTTACGTCGGCGGTCGAGTTATTTTCATAGACCGCGACGGCGGTGTAGGTGGCGCCGGTGCCTTCGTCGACGCTGGCCGGCCCGCTGATCGAGATGCCGGTCAGCATCGCCACGACGTCCCGCACCACGATATCCTTGACCGCCTGACAGGTTTGCGAGCCGACGGTGTAGCTGGCGCTGATGGCAGCCGCCGTGTCCTGCTGGACGCTGGCCGGAGCGGTGTAGACGCCATCGGCCCCGATCGAACCCGGCTCAGCCGACCAGACCGCGCCGCTGGTGACCGTCTGGCTCGTACCGTCGCTGAAACTGGCGGTCAGGGTGTATGTGGCCACGCCACCCTCGTCCACGGCCTCCGGACCGTCGATCCGGACGCCGGTCAGGGTCGAGGGCAGATCAACCACCGTAATCTGCTTGTCCGTCTCGAGTGTGACGAAGTCTTCGGTGTACGAGACGCCAATGGTCACAGCGGTGTTGGAGGAGACCTGCTCGGGCGCCTGGTAGACGCCGGATTGGATCGAACCCGGTCCGTTGATAATCGACCAATGAGCCTGATTGGTCATCTGTGCGCTGGAGCCGTCGTCGTAGGAGACCGTCAACGTATAGGAGGCACTGCCGCCTTCATCCACTATCTGCGGCCCCGTCACCGTCAACGCCTCTGGAGTTCGCGAAATCTGGTTGATGATCCGCAAGGGTTTGGACGCTTCGACCAGGATGCCGCGCTCCTTGAAACTGCCGACAACCACTGCGTCCGTGTCAGCCGCAACGTGCGGAGCAAGATAAACACCACTGGCATTGATCGTGCCAGGTCCGCTCTGGACGCTCCAGACTGTATTCTGGGTGACGTCCGATGTGCTACCGTCGGTATAGGTGGCCGTGGCGGTCAGCCGGCAGCTCGAACCTTCGGTCACGGTATCGGGACCGCTGATCTTGAGCGACGCCACCCTGGATGGACCACCAAGCACCGCGATGTCTTTCGTGCCCTCGATCGCCACGACCTTGCCCTTGGGGTCCGCTTGGTCCTCCTGATACGACACGTGAATGGTCGCCTGGGTACTGCTGGTTATCGATCCGGGGGCGAGGTAGATGCCCCGGCTGTCGATCGAGCCGGGTCCCCGAATTACCGACCAGGTCGCGTTGCGGGTGACGTCGCGAGTGCTGCCATCGGCGTAGGTGGCTGTGGCCACGAAATTGCCCACGCCGCCTTCCGGCACGGACGTCGGACCGGTAATAACGACGGCCTCCAGGGCAGCCCCGGCGACTGTCACCGTGATATCCAGAGTATTAGTGAAAGTCATGCCAAGCGCGGAGACGCTGGCCATGATCCGAACCGGCGTATCATCCATCACCTCGTCCGGCGCCGTATAAGTTCCAGCGGACATCGACCCGGGACCGCTGAGCACCGACCACGAAACGCCTTCCGTCATTTCGATCCGCCGTCCGTCGCCCATCGTGGCCACCACCATGTAGTTGCCGATCCCGCCCGCGGGAGTCGATGCGGGTCCTTCGATCGCAATCTCCCTGATCTGGAGCATGGGCGGCACCGAATCGAGGCATCCGCCCACAGGAACCAAGACGAGCAGTCCGCAGGACAGCATCAAGAGCGCCTTCCAGGACAACGAGCCCTGAACGCGGTTGGGAAGATTCCCATTCCGAAGGTTCACTACCATCTTCTTCTCCTCTGCGCAAAGGTGGGGAATGATTGTGGAGCTTTTCTAACTTACGGCTCACCACATGTAAGTCTGGGTAACGTTGGCAATGCAGTCAAATTAAGTCATACTTGCGGGCAGTACTATGAATGCTGTCGATTATTCATAGGTGTGCCATCGTGCGGATTCACGCGGCAGTACATCGGCGTGTTGAGCGACATCTGGAGGGTCGTCTTCGCTTGAGGGGCATGCTTCTCTGCTCAAGGCCGTGCCGTCCGAAGTCTTCGAGGTCTACGAAACGCGCAACTGACATTATAGGGCGCTCGTCAAGTTGGGGCTCTGATCTTGAGGATTTTTCCCGGCGCCGTCTTCTCGATGCATAGGATGAGCTCAGCTGCTCACACTTTCTATTTTATCAATCAGCCCATGCATCGGCGGCGAATCGGAATCACTGATCAAATACTGGAAGTTGGGGAATACCCATGAGTGTGAGAGTGAAGCGACAGGATGAATCGGCCGCAGCGACCATATCGAAATCGAAGAGCCGCATATGGCCGGCATTCGCGGTCTCCGTGTCGGTCCTGGCGGCGGTCGTCTGGCAGTACTGGCCCACCGCACTGGAATTGGTGGCGGTCTGGCGGACCAACCAGGACTATTCGATCGGCCAATTGGTCCCGCTGGCCGCCCTGTGGCTGCTGTGGCACAAGCGAACCGATCTGCGACGGTGCGCGATCAGGCCGTGCGGCTGGGGACTGGCGTTGATCGTCCTGGCCGAGGCGGCCTGGTGTCTGGGCCTCGTCTTTGACTACGGGTCGGCGATGCGATACGCTCTGGTGCTCGCGATCTGCGGTGTCGTCCTGACCCTGACCGGCCCGCGGGTATTCAACGAGGTCAAGTGGATCTTGCTGTTTCTGTTTCTGATGGTTCCTCTGCCCCATTACGCGCACGACGCCATCAGCAATCCGCTTCAGACGGTGGCGACCCGGGGGGCGGTCTTCTTTCTCGAACTCGGGGGGGTGATGGTCAGCCGCGAGGGTAACGTCATCGTATTGGCCAACAACGTGCGGCTGGGCGTCGTCGAAGCATGCAGCGGACTGCGCATGCTCACCGCCTTTTTCGTCGTTGCCGCGGTCTTCGTGTACGTCTGTGACCGTCGGCGATGGCAGAAGATGATCCTCCTGGGCTCGAGCGTCTTGATCGCCGTGGCAGGCAACCTGATCCGGCTGGTGGTCACCGCCCTGCTCTACCTGCACGCGGAGAGCAAGACCGCCGAGGTGTTCTTCCACGACTTCGCCGGGTGGATGATGATGCCGCTGGCCCTGATCCTGCTCGCCGGCCTGCGGTTCCTGTTGGATGTGTTCTTCCCGGAGGACCGTCCGCCTTGTCGCCATCCGGTCAGGCCGGCGAACCGAACGGGCGCGGCCGCCGGAGCCGCCGGACCGGAATCGCTCCCGAATCTCGCCGCCACGGTGCAACACCACCGGAAGTAGTCCCGGGACATGCGCGCCCCACTGACCATGGCGGACAAGGGAATCCGCAAGAAGCTGTCTCTCGCAAAAGGGGTGATCCGGAATTGTCTTGACGTAAACAGTGGCTATGGTATCTTATTGCCGTGCGAGGTCGAAGCCGCCGACAAGGTGTCATTTCGACCCGAGAGGACCGAGGGGATGATATCCGCGGGGGACAAACTGATCGTACTGGCCGCGGTGCTGGTCTGTACCGCAAGCGGGGTGGGCGGGGTTTCCGACGCTCCTTGGTTTATGCCCGAAGCCTGCTCCGGCGCGTCCGCTGCGCAAACACAGGCCTCTTGCGCCGGCATCTGTGATGCCGTCTGGTGGCTCGTCCCTGTGGATAACGGCTTCGACCGCCCGCTCGGAGACCGGAGCGTTGCCGCCGACCCCTTCGAGGGGCTGCCCTCAGCGATCCGGCCGTTGCCCGTGCCCCCGGACGGCGCCGCCTTGGTGCTCTGTGGGCTGGGCGGCTTGGCCGGCTGGCACGCCCTCCGGTCGGCCAGAAAGATCCCGTGGGGGTACCTGCCGGAATGGTACCATAGCGGAGCGCCCCGGCAGATCCGGCACATCCACGTGTTGGACCTGGACCGGCTTCACGTCCTGCCCATGTGCCTTCTCCCGCCGATCATCAGCCCAAACCACCTCGTGTGGTTGGAGAGACTCACGAACGCTGTACCCAGCCCTCGGATGCGAGGGGCGCTCTCGGTCGTGGGGCCGCGGCCGCCGCCCGCCTTGCCATTCCCAACGTAACGGCTCGACGCTGAGTCGACTGTGGGCGTGCGCGCGATTGAGATCCAAGGAGATACGCGATGAGAGGATTTAACCGTTGCGGACTGAAGACCTCGTGTCTGCTGTTGCTGGCGATGCCGGCGGTGCTGGTTCTGACCGCTCCGGTGGACGCATCATGCTACACCGACTGCAGGATCATTGAAAAGCAGTTGATCGACTTTCTTCCGGATTGTGCCGTAAAGTACTGCTGGTATCACAAGAACCCCGCGGAGATCGCCGGAGGCGGACCGTTGACCCCGGAGGAATATGCGGAGGCGGCGTGCCACGATCTGGTCACGGTGACCCTCGCCATCCAGGTGGACGATCTGGATTGCGGCGACCAGGTCAAGGTCTACATCGAGCCGGTCGGTCAGGATGACTGGGTGTACCTGGGCGAGTTGAACCGTATGGCCTTCACCGACTGCTTCGGCCTTGTGCCAGGAGCGGACCTGTATCAGCCGGGGCACATGACAGTGACGGAGTTCGACGTCGATCCGTGCTGGCTTGACGGTCTGCCCGTCAGGATCCGACTGTCCGGCAATCTGTGCAACATCAACAGCCTGGAAATTGAGAAGTCCACTCTGACCGTCTGCATGGTTCCGGCGCCCGCCGCCGTCGTGCTGGGAGCGATCGGTCTCGCCACGGGCCTGCTCACGTGGCGCCGCAGGCGGCCGCGGAACGTCTAGAACCGTCTCGGCCCGGAGGTCCAGCCGTTCGTATGGACCGCCCGACGCCGACAGACAACCTAACGAGCAATGACCGCGGCAGGAGTCGCCTTCATGGCGACTCCTGCCGCGCGCTGAAAACACCCGGCGGCGTGAAGGAGGATGGAGCGTCATGAACGTGGGTGCGTCCAGATCGGCACGAGTTCGAATCAAGGCGCTTGTGGGTTTTGTCCTGCTCCTGGCCATCCTGGCGTGCGGGGCCTACGCGGGTCGCCAGTGGCGGCGGCAGGTCCTGACCGCCCGAGCCCTGGAGGCGGGCCACCGGGCGTATCAGCAGGAGGATTTCGCCGACGCATGCGAACACTACCGCCGCTACCTGGGCCGATGTCCCACCGACGCCGAAGTGCTGGAAAAATACGCCCGGGCCCGACTCTCGATGGACCCGATCGAACCCGGCCGCATCGCCGATGCCGCCGGCGCCTACCGGCGGCTGTTGACCCTCAGATCCGCGGATACGGAGGTCTGCCGGCGGCTGGTTCGCCTGTATGCGTACCTGCAGCAGTTCGATGAGGTCATTCACGTGGCCGGCATCTGGTCCCAGCGGGAACCGCGAAACGCCGAGCCCCGCATCGGATGGGCCAAAGCCCTGGCCGCCCAGCAGAAACCCGACGAAGCCGTCGAACTCCTGAGCCGCGTGATCGAGCAGGCGAACGGCTTCGATCGGAACACCGACCGGATGGTGGAAGCCTGCCTGATCCTGAGCGGTCTGGCCGCACAGAGCCGGTCCGATCCCCAGTCGTTTGCCAACGCCTTGGCTTGGCTCGATCGGGCGCTGGAGATAGAGCCTCAGTCGGCACAGACGCTGCTGGCCCGGGCCAGCTTCTATCGAAAACACCCCCAGGTCGCCGAGTCGCACGAGGCGGCGGCGGCGTTGGCCCGCGGCGATCTGGTCGCCGCCGAGACCCTGACCCCAACCAACCCAAGACTCCGTCTGGCTCTGGCCGCGGAGTGGATGGAGCACGGCGAACTGAACCGCGCTCAGGCGATCATGGACGCCCTGGCCGACGTGAATCCTGCCGCGCTCCGAGCCGATTTCGTCGATCCAGCGGATTGGATCGTTGCCCGAGTCTCCGTCGCCGCCCACCTGACCCTGCGGCGGACCGACCGCCAGCGCGCCGGATCGCTGGCTCAGGAGACGCTCTCCGCCCTGACCCAGAAACGCCATCGCTTCGCGGTGCTTCCTCTGGCTGTGGAATTGTACCTCGCCGCCGGTCGGCCGGCGGAGGCAAAATCATGCCTGGAGGAGTACCGTCAGATGGTCGCCCTGCTGGATCCGACGCAATTGACCGGCGACCCGGTCCTGCTGCTGGAGGCCGCGGTGGCTCGCGCCGAGAACAAACCCTACCGCGTCATCCAACTGCTGACGCCGCTCGCCGCACGCAACGCCGCCGGCGACAAGACCTTCCGAATGCTCGCTGAAGCGTTCGGCGAAACCGATCAGCCGCATCGAACCATTCAAGCCCTGCGCCAATACCTCCGCCTTCAGCCACACGATAAGCCCGCGATGGTGCAACTGGTGAGGGAGTATCTCAAGCAGAGCCAATGGACGCGAGCCATGGAGACCGCTCGGATCGCCGAGTCGATGCCTCCCACTGACGCGACGACCTCGCTCCTGCGCATCGAAGCCGCCCTGCGGGCCTCGGAGGCCGAAAACGATCGGGAACGGGACCGCCTCGAAGCCTTGGCCAACGAGCTTCACCAGCTCCGGTCGCGCCATCCAGCGCAGTTGGAACTCCGCATCCTTCAGGCCCTGGCGGCCTTCAAGCTTCAGAAGCCCGACGAGGCGGAAACGGAACTGAAGCTGATCATCCAGGAGGGCGGCCAGACGCTGCCGGCCGAACTGCTGCTGGCCCAGATCCTCGGCCAACGCCAGCGGTCGGCGGAGGCGATGCAGATATGCCGCTCCGCCTGTCAGCGGCATGCCCAGACCGCCGCGCCCTGGCGCGCCCTCGCCGAACTGCACCAGGCCGCCGGCGACCCACAGGCGGCCCGCGCCGCCCTGGCCGAGGGCGTCCGCACCATCACCGACCCATCGGAACGACGACGGCTCGCCATCCGGCTCCACCTCTCGGACATCCTTCAGGGCGATCGCTCAGCCGGCGTGGCCGGACTCAAAGCACTGGCCGATGGCGATCCACGCGACCTGCACGTCCGTCAGTTGCTCCTGCAACTCCCGGAGATGCGACACGACCCCGAATTGGCCCAGACGCTCATCGATCAAATCCGCAACCTCGAAGGCGACAACGGCTTGGTCTGGCAATTCCAACAGGCCCGTTTCTGGCTGGCTCGGGAAGACTGGCGCAGCCGGGAGGGCCGGATCGCCGACGTCCTTTCCCGCTGCATCGCCGCCGATCCGGAGTGGTCGGCCCCCGTCCTGCTGCTGGGCCGCATGCACGAGCAACTCGGCAATGCCGACGAGGCCGAACGGATCTACCGCAACGCTTTGGCCGCCAATCCCGCTGCCGTCGACGTCGCCGACCGTCTGGCCGCGATGTTGGAGCGGTACAAACGGTTCACCGAAGCTCAGCTGGTCCTCAACGCCCTTGAACCCGCCTCGGACCTGGCGGCAAGACACCGCCTGCGCATCGCTCTGGCTTCCGACGATCTGGATCAGGCGATCACGGAACTGAGGCTTCGCCTGGACGCCAATCCCAACGACGCCGGCGCCCTGGTGCTCCTGGCCCGGTTGCTCTACCGGCATACCGGCAATGACGATGAGGCATTGGCCCTGCTGGACCAGGCCCGGTCGCTCGCCCCCGATTCCGTGCAGGCCCTGGCGGCTCGGGCGGCTATCCTGCGGGCCCAGGACAAAACCCACCAAGCCATCCAGATCCTCGACGACGCCGTGGAACAAAACCCCGATTTCCCCACCATCCTGCTGCGGGCCTCGTTCCTGACCGCCGCCGGCCGGCCGGACCGGGCCGAACAGGACTACCAGCGACTGACGTCCTTCTCCGAACATCCCGAGAGCCACGAACTCCTGGGCAGCTTCTACATGGGCGCCGGCCGCACCGACGAGGCGATCGCCGCGTGGGAATGTGGACTGCGGGCCGCACCCGACCGGCTCCAACTCGCGATCAGCCTGCTGAACGCCCTCCTCGCCCGCGGCACAGCCGAGGACGTCCTTCGCGCCAACCGCATGCTCGCCCAACTCGAACAGAGCCACCCCGAGCACCCCGACGTACTCTGGATACGGGCCAGAACGCTCATGGCTGACGGACAGGCCGCCCACGCCGCCTCCGATCTGCTCGAACAAATCGTCAAGGCAAAGCCAGCGTTCGTCGAGGCCCATCTGGCCCTGATCCAACTGGCCTTCAATGCGCGGGAATACGAGCAGGCCCGCCAACTGGCCATGCGCGGGCTGGGCGACAATCCTCAAGCGGTTCCGCTCCTGATCGCCGCCGCCAACGCGGAATGGAAGCTCGGTCACCTTGACGCCGCAGCCGGAATGGTCCGTATGGCCCGTGACCAGGAACCCAACAACCCGGACGCCGCGGCGATCCTGGCCGAACTGGCCCTCCAAACCGGCGATCCGCAAACCCTGACCCAGGCGCATGCCCTGACCGCCGGCCTGCTTCGCCACCATTCCCGCTCCGACCGTCTCTGGCTGGCCCACTCCGCGCTTCTGGACGCACTCGGAAAGGACCAGGAAGCCGTCAGTGTACTGACCGGCTACTGCCAGAGCGATGCGGGCAGAGACAGCGTCGCCGCAATGGCCGGCCTGGTCGAACTCCGCAGAAGACAGGGGAATCTGGCCGAGGCCGAGACGCTCCTGAATAGCGCCTCGCCTGGGGCCGCCGACACTCCGCCTCTGTTGCGCGAACGCCTGCTCCTGCTCGCCGCTCGGAAGGACTTCGAGGAACTCTCCCACCTCGCCTCCGATCTGGGCAATCGCCAACGCCCAGATCCCGATCTGCTCACCTACGCCGCCGCCGCCTTGGCGTCCTCCGCCTCCTCTACCCATCGCCAACAGGCCGCACGCCTCTTCGAACAGGCCCTGCAACTCGCCCCGAACCTGGTCACCCCACACGTGGGGCTGGCTCTGCTGTGCTATCAGGATCGCCGCGTCGATCGCGCCGAGGAACTCTACCGAGCCGCTCTCCGGCTTGACCCGGACAACCTCCAGGCCCTCAACGATCTGGCCTGGATCCTCGTCAACGAACGCGGCAACTGCCGAGAGGCCCTTGAACTCGCCGATCGCGGGCTGCGGCTCTCGCCCGACAATCCCCATCTGCGAGATACCCGCGGAGTCATTCTGCTGAATATGGATGATCGCCTCGAAGACGCCCGCCGCGATTTCCAGAAGTGCGTCGAACTGGCCGCCAGGCCCGACGCCGCACGGGCCAAAGCCCTCCTGCAGCTCGGCCGTGTCTGCCTCCGCCTCCACGACCGCTCACAGGCCCGCCGCCACTTCCAGGAGGCCCTCCAGATCGACCGGCAACTCCAGGTCTTCACTCCGCAGGAGCGGTCGGAGGCGGTCTCCCTCTCCCAGCCGCCGGGCCAGGGCTGAAAATTCCTTTGAGTACGCACTCCATCGTCCACTACCATATCCGTCATGACGCCAAGCTGAACGTCTGATCGGAATCTCCGCCATGAACTTCATCGACTGCGACTGCCTGATCGGCCAACCGCCCGCCCCGCTTCACAACGGCCTGCGGGCCGATCAGGACGACCTGCTCGCCGAAATGGACCGCATCGGCGTCGAACGGGCGATCGTCCGCCACCGCCTCTGCGCCGGCTACGAACCCCGAACCGGCAACCACGCCTGCCGCACCGAGATCGCCGACCATCCGCGACTCCTGCGAACCAGAATGATCTGCCCGGAAGGCGAACGACCCGACTTCGATCCCGACGCCGCCGTCGACCGCATGGCCGCCGACGGCTTCACCGTCGCATGGGTCCATCCCAAAGCCGATCAGAACCCCTACTCGCTTCAATCGTGGTGCGCCGGCAGGATGCTCGCCGCCCTCGAACGCCGCCGCATTCCCACCCTCGTCCAGTTCGACACCGTCGATCCCGACCAACTCCACCAGGCCCTCAAGGACCATCCGCGCTGGCCGGTCATCCTGCTGATGGTCCCGCGCCTCGGACGCCACCGCCTGATCTGGGCCCTCGCCCAGGACTGTCCCAACCTCCACCCCTGCTTCAACGCCGCCAGCTCCATCCTCGATGGCCTCGCCGACCTGTGCAAAACCATCGGCCCGCACCGAATCGTCTGGGGCTCCGGCTATCCCGACTCCGAACCCGGCTCAGCCGTGGCCAACCTCGCCTGGTCCGGCCTCGCCCGCCCCGACCAGGAACTCATCGCCCACGCCAACGTCCAACGGCTCCTCGCGGAGGCCCGCCATGACTGATCCCCTCATCCAACAGGCCCTCGCCGGCCAGCCCCTCTCCTGTTTCGTCGTCGACAGCCACGCCCACATCGGCGAGTGTTTCTTTCCCGTGATCGACCCGACCGCCGACGCCCTGGTCCGCGCCATGGACCGCTGCGGCGTCGACGTCGCCGTCGCCAACAGCACGCCCGGCTGCCTCGCCGCACGCATCCCAGAAGGCAACGACGAAATCATCGACGCCGTCCGGCGTTTCCCGACCCGAATCCTCGGTATGGCCGCCATCAATCCCCACCGCCCCGACCAAAGCCTCGACGAACTCAAACGCTGCCGCGACGCGGGCCTGATCGGCATCAAAACCCACGACTACATCGGCGTCGCCTACGACGACCCACGCTACGACTTCGCCTGGCAATTCGCCCACGATCACCGCTGGCCCATCCTTCTCCACACCTGGGGCCAAACCCACCTCCACGCCCTCCGCCCGCGATTCGCCGAATACCAAGCCGTACGATGGATCCTCGGCCACGCCGGCGCCGCCGACCGCCAAGCCTATCTCGAAGCCGCCAGAGACTTCCCCAACGTCTACCTCGAAATCGCCGCCAGCGCCTGCCCCCGCGGCCTCATCCAGTACTTCGTCGAATCCGGTGCTGAAGACCGCGTCCTCTACGGCTCCGACGCCGTCTTCATGGACATGGCCCCTCAACTCGGCCGCGTCGTCTTCGCCCAAATCCCCCTCCAAGCCAAACTCAAAATCCTAAGCCAAAACGCCCAAACCCTCTTCCCCCTCAATCCACCAGACTAACCGCAACCCGCCCGCCGCAACCGCCAACCCGCCAACAACCCATCACCCCACGCCCGACCAAACGCCAAACCCGGCGGGTTCCCCAAAATCCTGCGAGCACAGGCCGGAAATAGTGCTCAGGTCAGTGCCATTATAGGGTGTCCCCGGAATTGATGCATTCCTTCAGGTCGACACCCTCATCGTGTCTTATCAGGTGGAGCAGCATCAGGGCGCACGTTAGGCCTGTCTTCACTTCGGACTCCAACCCTGTCAACTTCCCCTTCTTTGATATCAACAACAAGCCACCAGTTGGTGGCCCCAAACTGAATGGGGGTTCGGAGTGTCAGGCAGGAGTCGCTCCTCACAGAAAAACGACGTGGCCAACCATGGCGTAGTACGGTTGAACGGAGTTCAGCCTCGGTCATTCCAGGTCGAATATCGTCGTATGTTGCCAAGACCCTCTCGCGCCAAAGCAGTCGATTCGCACGAGTCGCGAATCCATCCCACCCGGTCATAACGAGCAAGTAGAACGCTGCGAGTCCCAGTACCAGGAAGGCAGAAGTCCACCACAACATTCGTGCTCTTCTACTCATGACGTGAATTCCGAGTGAATTCCGGGGACACCATATAATGGCACTAACTTAAGGCTTCGCATCAAAAAGAAAGGCCTGTCTTGCCGATGAGATGGGTGTCAACAAACCATGTTCATGCGGCAAGGAGGCCTGGTATGGAATCT
>JAAYCJ010000293.1 GCA_012729815.1 Phycisphaerae bacterium
ATCCGGCTGCCTACGTGACAGCGGTCCGGACCCGCCGGGCCGCCCGCCGCCGGGCTGTGAAACTCCAACTCGCCGAACCCGAACGCCGATCCGCCGCAGAACAACTCCAGCGCGTAACCCGGCCCCTCCCGATGCTCCCACGGCACGTCGATGTACTGGTGATCCTGCCCCAGGTCAAACGTCCGCACCAGAAGCTCGCTGCCCTCCCCGTCCGGCCGCAAATACAGCATTGTCCCGCGAATGTCCGAGGCCCGAAGACCGATCTTGAACGGCTCGGCCAGCGACTTCGAGTAGTCCACCCGGATCAACCCCTTCTCACGCTGCACCGCCGGACCGGGCGAACCGAAAAACGTCACCGGAGCATCCCCAGGTACCGGTACCAGAACCTGCCCGCCCAGCGGAACCTGAATCAAATTCCACAAACACACCGGCATCGCGCTGGGCTGAGCCACGTGCAGAAACGTCATCTCCTCGTAGCCCGCCGACGCCAAGCCCGGAAACGCCCCCGTCGCCTCCGGATCCAGGGCCCGAATCGAACGCGACCAGGAGAACCCGACCTCCACGCCGCTGCGGAACCCCCGAACCATCCCTTCGTTGTCCATCACCAGCGTCGCGCTCTCCAGCGCACAGCGGTAACGACCCGGGTCCGCCGACCGCGGCACCACATAGCTGTTTCCCGGATCCGCCTGGTCGCTAATAAACAGCTCCCGCTCCGGCCCCAGCCAGATCCGATCGCCCCCCGGATTCGCCCAGCCGTCGCCCGCGTGACCGGGATCGGCCAGAAAACCCTCATTAATCCAGAAGAACCCCGGCTGCTCCCGGTCCGTCCAGAGACCCAGCACCCGCCCGTACGACGGCAGCGCCAGAATCGTGTTCCCTTCGTGCCCGAACGTAATCGTCTCGAGCCCAGCCGCCGTCAGCCGCGATTTCGCCTCGTCAAATGGTAATGTCATGTCCGATCAGTCCTGCTCGATCATCATCTTGATACGCGTCTCGTTCTTGCCCTTCATGTCCTTCATCGCCTGCGGCACGTCCTCCAACCGGTACCGGGCGGTGATCAGCGGACGCAAATCCAGGATGCCTCTTTCCATCAGCCGCAAAATCGCCTTGTACATCCCCAGACTCCCCGCTGACGGGATGATCCGCACGTCCCCGAACACCATCCGGTCAATGTCGAAATGCTCCAGCGTCTTCTCGTAAAACGCCACCACCGACATCGCCCCGCTCGTGTTGATCACCTTCAGCGCCTCAGCGAACATCGCCGTCGAGCCCGAAGCCTCGACGATCTTGTCCACGCCCCACTCGCCGAACTGCTCCTTGATCCCGTCCTTGAGGCTCATCCGGGTCGTGTTGATCGCCCCGTCCACCCCCAGGTCCATGGCCGCCTTCAACTTATAGTCCTTCCGGGCCGCGATCGCCACCTTCGCCGCCCCGCACAGCTTGGCCAGCTTCGCCGCCGCGATCCCGATCGGACCCGACCCGATCACCAGCACCGTGTCCGAAATCCCCACCTCAGCCCGCTTGACCGCCAGCAGCGCCGTCGCCGCCGGCTCCACGAACGCCCCGTTGTCGAAGTCCACGTTGGCCGGCAGGTGCATCAGGTGACGCTCCGGCATCAGGATGTACTGGGCATACGCCCCGTCCCACGCCCGGATCGTCCCCACCGCCCGGCAATGCTTGCACAGGCCGTACTGACCCACCAGACACTCATGGCAGTGCCCGCACGCCACCGCCGTATCGCCCACCACCCGGTCGCCCGGCGAAAAGTACATCACGTCCGACCCCGTCTTGGCCACCACCCCCGACCACTCGTGGCCCAAGGTCATCGGAAACGGCACATCGCCGGATTTGACGAACGAAAACTCCCCGGAATAGATCGCGTAGTCCGTCCCGCACATCCCCGCCCGAACCACCCGACACAACACGTCATGCGGCCCGATCTCCGGAATCTCCACGTCCATGAGCCGCAAATCCAACGGTTTGACCAGCCGAACCGCCTTCATCGTCGCCATGACCTAGACCTTTCGAGTATCATTAGTTATTAACTATAACCATAAGTCGTATCTGAAAAAGGGGACATTCTACTTTTCTGGTCACAGGTTCATTTGACGTACCATGAAGAAAAGTAGAATGTCATCCTCGATGGACAAAACTCGTTGACAGCGGTTGCCGGTGGCAGTAAGATTGTTAACTGTTAACAATATGGTTGTCATACAGCATTATACAAGGTCCGGGACCGAATGAAAGCGGAAAAACCCATCTCGCCGGTCTCCCGTCGGTCGCTGAGCGAGCAGGCCGCCGAGCACCTCCGCGAAGCCATTCTCCGCGGGCAAATCAAGCCCGGCCAGCGGATCATCGAGGAAGAAGTCGCGGCCATGATGCAGACCAGCCGCGGACCGATCCGAGACGCCCTGATCCTGCTCGAACACGAGGGGTTGGTGGTCCGCGAGCGGAATCGCGGAGCCACCGTGGTCAGCCTCTCCGCGGAGGATTACGAGGAGGTCTGGAGCCTCCGCATGGCCCTCGAAGGTCTTGCCCTGCACGGTGCGTTCGAGCGGGCCGACGAGGACGACCTGCGGCGGCTCGAAGGCGTGGTCGACGAGCTGGCGGCGTGCCTGGAGAGCGATTTTTCGGTCCAGGAGGCGGTGGACCTGGATCTGCGTTTTCACGAGGAGCTGGTCAACGCCTCGCACCACCGCCGGCTGATCGCCTATTGGCAGGGGCTGCGGTCGCAGATCTGGTACCTGATTTTCACCCGCAACATCGGCGAGGGCGTCAGCTACCCGCGTGAGGGGCACGTCTACCACAAGGACCTGATCGAAGCCCTTCGCAACAAGGATCTGGCCCGAGGTGAGGAGCTTTTGCGGTCGCACCTCGACAGCGCCTACTCCGATCTGATCACGGTCCAGAAATCCCGGCGCAAGAGCAAGAGCGGCGGCTGAGGCATTCATTAGTATAAGTAAGGAATCACCAACGTGCAGATTGACGCCGATACCCAACGCGAGTTTCTGCGGCGGATGATGGCCATCCGCATCTTCGAGAGCGAAATGGCCGCCCGGTTTTCCCAGGGCGAGTTGCCCGGGTTCATGCACGTTTACCTGGGCGAAGAGGCCACCGGCGTGGGCGTCTGCGGCGCGCTGCGGAAGGACGACACGATCACGAGCACGCACCGCGGCCACGGCCACTGCATCGCCAAGGGCGGCGAACTGCGGAAGGTGGCGGCGGAACTGATGGGCAAGGAGGCGGGCTACTCGCACGGTCGCGGCGGCAGCATGCACATTTTTTCGAAGGAGCTGGGCATTCTCGGGAGCAACGGGATCGTGGGCGGCGGATTGCCGCTGGCCACCGGGGCTGGTCTGGCCGCCAAGCTGCAGAAGAGCGACCGGGTCAGCGTGTGCTTTTTCGGCGACGGAGCGGCCAACGAGGGCGTCTTCCACGAGTCGCTGAACATGGCCGGGGTCCACCGCCTGCCGGTGATCTACGTCTGCGAGAACAATCTCTACGCGACCGAGACTCCGGTCCGCGATGCGACCCGCACCAAGGACTTCGCCGACCGCGCCGCGATCTACGGCATGCCGGGCGTGATCGCCGACGGCAACGACGTGCTCGACGTGCACGCCAAGGCGTCGGAGGCGGTGGCCCGGGCCCGCCGCGGCGAGGGTCCGACGCTTCTGGAGAGCAAGACCTACCGCGTCTGCGGCCACTACGTCGGCCACGCCGAGACCGGCTACCGCACCAAGGAGGAGCTGGAGCAGTGGCAGCGGCGCGACCCGATCCAACTCTTCTCGAAGCGGCTGATCGACGCGCGGATCATGACGGCAGAGCAGATCGACCGGATGCGCGAGCAGGTCAAAAAGGAGTTCGACGACGCCTACGCCTGGGCCAAGGCTGCGCCGTCGCCGAAACCGGAGAGCGCCCTGGACTTCGTCTGGGCGTGAATCAGGGCAAGCGGACGAGCGACATGGCAAGCACAGCGACGACCGCCGGACAGACCGGGCAAACGCAACCGCGGCCGAACCGGCCGCCTCAAAAGGAGCATACGAGCGTGAGGCAGATCACGTACCTCCAGGCGATCCGCGAGGGTTTCGCCGCGGGCATGCGGCGCGACAACGGGTCGTTCATCGTCGGCGAAGGCATTGCCGTCCGCGGCGGATGCTTCGGCCACACCAAGGGCCTCTACGAGGAGTTCGGGGCGGAGCGCGTGCTCGACCTGCCGATCTCGGAGGCTTCGTTCGTGGGCATGTGCGCCGCGGCTGCGGCGTGCGGTTCGCGGGCCGTGGTCGACCTGATGTACCTCGATTTTTCCACCCTGGTGATGGACCAGCTCGTTAACCAGGCGACCAAATTCCGGTACATTTCCGGCGGTCAGTTCACGATGCCGCTGACGCTCAGCGCGGTCTTTGGCGCGCAGGGCTCAGCCGGCTGCCACCACTCGCAGTCGCTGTACCCGTGGTTCGTCTACGCGCCGGGCATCAAGGTGGTGATTCCCTCGACGCCGTACGACGTCAAGGGCCTGCTCGCCTCGGCCGTCGTGGACGACAACCCGGTGGTGGTGCTGGAGCACCGGGCGTTGCTCGGCCGCAAGGGCGACGTGCCGGAGGAGGACTACTTTTTGCCGATCGGCGAGGCGGCTGTGCTCCGCGAAGGGCGCGACGTGACGGTGCTGTCCTCCGGGTTGATGGTCAGCCACGCCCTCCAGGCCGCGGCCATGCTGG
This sequence comes from Phycisphaerae bacterium, assembly GCA_012729815.1. Taxonomy (NCBI): domain Bacteria; kingdom Pseudomonadati; phylum Planctomycetota; class Phycisphaerae; species Phycisphaerae bacterium. The sequence goes on from JAAYCJ010000293.1 coordinate 4,716, forward strand.
CCGAGAAGGGCGTTTCGGCCGAGGTGATCGACCTGCGGACCATCTGGCCGCTCGACGAGAAGACGATCATCGAGTCGCTCAAGAAGACGCTCAAGCTCGTCGTGGTCGACGAGGGCCACGCGCCATGCGGGATCGGGGCTGAGATCACCGCCCTGGTCCAGGAGAAGGCGTTCGACTACCTCGACGCCCCGGTCGCCCGCGTCCACACCGCGCACGTGCCGATTCCGTTCGCGCCGGAGCTGGAGCGGTTCGTGTTGCCCAACGCCGAGAAAGTCGTCCAGGCGGTCCTGGCGATGCAAACCCGCTGGTAGGAGATTTCCGATCATGACCGACTACAAAGTCGCTTTCACCGAGCATCTCTATCCGGAGACGGCCGTCGAGCAGGGCATTCTCGAGAAGGTCGGGGCGAGCCTGGCGATCGGCCAGTGCCGCACCGAAGACGACGTGATCGCGATCGCCCGCGACGCCGACGCGTTGCTGACCTACGTCTTCAAGCCGATCAGCGAGAAGATCATGGCCGCCTGCGGCAAGGTCAAGATCATCCTGCGGGCTGGGATCGGCGTGGACACGGTGGACATTCCGGCCGCCACGCGGCACGGCATCGTGGTGACCAACCTGCCGGGTTTCTGCACGAACGAGGTGGCCGATCTGACCATCGCGATGATGCAGAGCCTGCTGCTGAAGCTTCCGATCGCGATGAAGCAGACGCAATCCGGCGGCTGGGACCGCGGCGCGATCAAACCGATCTACTCGCTGAACACGATGACGGTGGGGATCGTGGGGTTCGGGTCGATCGGCCGGCAGTCGGCCCGTCGGGCCGCGGCGTTCGGCATGACGGTGCTCTTCTACGATCCGATGGTCGCGGGCGACGTGGCGATCGGCGAGACGACGGCCAGGAACGTCGGCCTCGACGAGCTGTTCGGGCAGTCCGACGCGATTCTCCTGCACGCGCCGGCGACCGCCGAGACGCACCACCTGATCAACCGCCAGACGCTGGCCAAGGTCAAGCAGGGGGCGGTGCTGGTCAACACGGCCCGCGGCGCCCTGGTCGATACCGACGCGGTGGTCGAGGCGCTTCGGAGCGGGCGGCTCGGCGGGGCGGCGTTTGATTTGATCGAGAACGTGCCGCCGTGGTCGGCTGAGCATCCGCTGCTGCAATTCGAGAACGTCATCGTCACGCCGTACTACGCATGGTACACCGAGAACTCGGTGGCCTACGCCCGCCGGCGGGCGGCGGA
>JAAYCJ010000294.1 GCA_012729815.1 Phycisphaerae bacterium
ATCAACAATGCCGGCAGACGCGGCTCATCGGTGGGGCGGCACAGGTCCGTCCCAAACAGCAGCCGATCCTGGAACTCCGTCAAAAACCTCGCGGCATAACGCTTGTCGCGGGCCAACGCGTTGTACCCGCTGCCCGCCGACAAATCCCCCCAGAGATTCGGATACCGCCGCATCAGCTTCGGCACCACCCCCTCCTCCCGCACCGGATAGCTCGGATACCCCGCCCGGTCGCCGGGCTTCTCCAGTTCCGCGATCTCAGCCCAGAACGGCGGACCGTGGCCCAGAATGCTCAGCCGATCGAACCGCTGAAGGCACGTTTCCAACTGCGGCAGACCCACATCGTCCACCAACCCGTACCCTTGCCCCACCGCGGTCGTAATGTCAAAAATCAGCGGAAATCCCACCGCCTCCACGTGCCCGAACAGATTCTGCACCATCGGGTCCAGAAACGGCAGATTCGGCATCACCTCGCCAATCCCCTTGCAGCCGCGATCGCGATAGTGCCGCAGAATGTAATCCAACGGCGCATCAGCCGAATTCGTGATCGCCCGCGGATCAATGTTGCAGAACGGAATAAATCGATCCGGATACCCCTCAGCCATCTCCAAAATCTCTTCATTCGCCTGCGGCAAATACACTTCCGGACTCACCAGCGGCAACAACACCCCGCGCTCGATCCCATAACGGTCATACCGCGCCAACACCTCCTCCGGCGTCGAAAACAACGCCTCACCATCCACCCAGGGCCACGGCCGACGATACGCATGAACGTGAATGTCGATAAACATACGGACCCTCAAAAAAAGGGGACATTCTACTTTTTCGCCAATGCTCCATCAGAAGAAAAGGGGACATTCTACTTTTCCTGAGAGCTTCCAAGGCTATAGGTTCTGAAATGGCGATGGCCCAGGTTCTGCCCGTGTCAGCCATTGGCCGGAAAAGTAGAATGTCCCCTTTTTCTTCGTCACCACCTTCTCCAGTCCAAAACCGTCCGCGTCAGGGCGTCCGCCACGAACAGATCAGCCTGGTAAACGAAAATCCCATCCGCCCCTTCCTTCAGAAACCGCGCGATGTCCCGGCGGACCTCCGACGGGCCGCTCAGCAGCGAACTATATCCGCTCTGCTTGTCCCACCACAAGCCCGTCTTCCACGGGTCCACCCGCCCGTACACCTTACAACCGAAGTCCTTAAACCGCAGATATGGCTTGAGCGAAAACTGAATCGCCTGCGAATCCCTCGACGGGATCACGCACCGAACGATCCCGCTCCGGGCCAGTGGCTCGAACGCCCGAAAGAACACCACGTCGCCCGCGGGAATCCGCGCGCAGACCGGCGTCGCCTCGCCCACCGCCTCACGGATCGCCTCAAAAAGCCCCACCAGATCCTGCTCCGTGTGGTGGTGCGGGTACCGCATGCAATCCACCGACACCCCGTCCGCACCCCATTCGACGAACTCCCGCACGATCGCCGCTGCGTAAGCCCGCGTCTCCGGATGACTGTACCGCAAAATCCAGTTGTCCGTCTTCCACTCCGGATGTTCGCGACTGATCCTGTCCTCCAGGTCCGTTCCTGGATAGCAGTTCGTCAACCCGGCGTTGGCGTAGTGCCTGACGCCAAGCTCTCGACATGCCGCGATCGTCTCACGCAGCACATCGATCGACCGCACCATCTCCGCCGGGCCGCCCGAGTGCGTCTGATCGTCGCCCGGCATCTTTCCCTCGCACCGCTGGGCCACCCGACCGTGGTGCAGCGACCGCGACCCGAACCGGATCACATGCGTGTGAATCTCATCCGCCCCCATCTCACGAAACAGCCCGACCACCTCGCGAACCTGCTCCGGCGTATTCAGCCCATAGCAGAACGACCACGAGTACGGCTCAAAATAGAATGCAAGCTTTCCCTCCGGCCACCGCGCCTTCGCCCGGTTCGCCGACGCAACAGCGGGCACGAACTTGACATACGCGATCCGTCCGAACGGATACAGCTCCGGATTCCGCACGCTGTTGGGGTTCGGGCCGATCTCGATGACCGAATCCGCCGACAGCGACACCGTCTTCCAACGCACTTCCTTGTGCGCCTTGTGGTACAGCCCAGCGTGCGACTTATCGACCACAAACGGATACGTCCACTCCTCATCGCTGACCTTCAGCCGAGTGCTCAGCACCCGGTCCGGCACCCCAAAAATCACCTCGAATCGTCCCGTCAGGCCCGGCCTTACCCGCACCGGCTGCGCCGGTCCAACGCCTTCATCCGTGCTCAGGCAGCCGCCCGCCACCCGCCATCCCGGAACACCGCCGATCGCAGCCTCCCAATCGACAAAGTACGTCGCCCGACTCGCCTGAAGGGCCAACTCGCGATCAAACGCCTCGACCCCACCAGCCGTCAGCACCTCCGCCCGCACCCGCACTGAATCCGACCCGTCGTGCAGCCCGTTCAGATACAAGTTCCAGAAAAGCCGGTTAAGCTTGACCCCCTCGCCGACTCGACCTTCCCACACCGCTGTGTTCCATATCTCCGCTGGGCAGCCTTCCGCCAACTCGTCTACCCCGATCCCG
>JAAYCJ010000295.1 GCA_012729815.1 Phycisphaerae bacterium
CGTGATCAGCTTGTGGCGGCCGGAGTTGCCGACGAAATCAATCACCTCGCAGCGGGCTTTGCGGCTCGCGGCGATCATCGCCCGGCGGGCCTCGGCATCGGGCACGTCATTCAGCAGGTGCGCGATCTCGTCAAGCGGCCGGATCGCCCGTCCCGCCATCTGGGCGTAGAGCGCCCGGCTCTTGGTCGGCCGCGCCATGACGATGACCTCGACGCTCGGGTTGTCAAACCCCTCGGTCAGCACGCCGACGTTGCAGACCACCTGAAGCTTTCCGTCCGAGAAATCGCGCAGCACCGCCCGGCGGGCGTCCTTGGGCGTCTTGCCGCAAATCCACGCCGAACAGCCCGGCCGGTGCCGATTGAAAACCTCGCTCATCCGTTCCGCCTGGGCGACGGAGGCGGCGAACACCAGCGTCCGCCGGTCGCCAATAATTTCGAGCGTCGGCCCGACCACGCCGTGCAGGTTTTTTTCCTCTTCCATGACTTCTGCGAGGTCCGCGCCGTTCAGGTCGCCGGCGGTGGTCCGCACGCCCGAGAAGTCGAGCCCCTGGACAACCACGAACCGCTGGTCAACCGGCACGAGCCAGCCGTCGTGAATGGCGTCGAGAATCTCGTAATCCATGGCGACGGATTCGCAGACCTGCCCGAGCGCCTCTTCGTCGGCGCGGTCGGGCGTGGCGGTGACGTAAAGGAATTTGATGTCCGGGTTTTGGCCGTAGTAATCCATCACCCGGCGGTAGCTGGCGGACGTGCCGTGGTGGCCCTCGTCCACGACCACGACGCCGAATTGCTCGGGTAGGAATTTGGACATCCGCCCAAGCCCGTCGCCGCCAGTCGTCTGGGTCTGGATCGTCGATACGACGGCCTGCGGGCCTCCGAACATGCCGTCGTGCAGGTCGGCGTGCAGCTCGCCCATTTCGATTGCGACGTTCCACCCGGTGATCTGCTGGATTTTTGACTGCGCCTGGAAGATCAGCTCTTCCCGATGCGCGATCACGAGGCCGCGTTTCGGGTAGGCGCGCTGGAGGATGCCGGCAAAAGTTACGGTTTTGCCGCAACCTGTGGGCATTACGAGCAGCGTGCTGCGCACGTCTTTCCACTGGTGGAAAACGGCGTCCATCGCCCGCGTCTGGTAGTCACGAAATTTCACTTCCGCCCCTTCTTCAGTTCCGCCGGGACCAGCCCCCAGGCGAACCTTCCGATCATCCCTCGCCCCTTGCAGCCCCGGCACTGGTCGGACAGCGCGCCGTGGCACCACGGGCAGACCGCGTGCGGCGCCGTCGCCTTGAGGGCGTCATAGGCGGTGTTGAGATTGGCCATTGCCGCCGACGTGTTCAACTCCGCGAACAGCGGGTCGGCGGCGTCCTGTGCGGCTTGGACGGCGCATCGCACCTTGGACAGGTGCGCCAGCAGATCCTCGACCTCAACGCGGCGGTCCCACAGCCCGATCAGGTGGTCGGGGATGGGGTGCCCGGTGGCGTCCGCCTGGCCGGTCTGGGGTCCGGGGCGGCGGGCGGGCGTCTTGGCGGCTGGCGGCGGCGCGGGCGGCGGCTGTGGCGCTGGTGCCGATGGGGTCGGCGGTGCCGATGGCGTCCGAACCGGCGGCGGCGCTGGCGGCATGGTCGGCTGCGCGCTCGGGCGCGTCGGCCGCGGTGTTGCGGGCGGCCTTGTCGGTGGCGCCGGGTAGCTTTTCCCGTCAACTCCGATGCGTCGGGCAGGTTGTGACTTAGTCACAACGTTGGGCCGTATTCGATTGACGAATTCTCGGCTCACCCCGCAGTGCTGTGCGAGCGCTTCGTCAGTCAAGTCCGGCCGCAGGCGGATCGCCATCTCCGTGGCCTTGCGCTTGTCGGCGTTCGTCCGCCGCAGCCCGTGCTTGACATTCGCCCCGGCGCTGGCCCAGGCGGCATCCTCCTTGGTGCCTTGCTTGATTTCGCACAGGACGTTGCGCTTGCCCGCCTGCTGGTACGCCAGCAGCCGGTGGAAACCTTCGGCGAGCCAGTAGTCGGCGCCGTCCTGAAAAACTAGAAGCGGCGGCATCTTGGAGCCAGCCTGTATCGCCTCGACGTATTCGGCGACCGTGTCCTGGTGGATTTCCGCCCGGCTCTGGGTGCCGCCGTCGGTGCGTATCGATTCGATCAAAAGCTGTTTCATGGGTGTCTAAGACCGCGTGTTGCCTGCGTCCCGGATGCGCGGCCCCCGGGCGGGTTGGGGTGCGATCAGAACGGTAGCGGTTCTTCATCCTGCCCCGGCTCGGGCGTCGGTTCCGGCTCGGGCTCGGGCGCGGGCGTGGTAGTCGGTTTGGGCGCCGCGGCGGCCGACTTCGGCACGCTGGCGATCAGCGCCTTGGCGGCGCCCCACTCCGCGCCGCTCATCGCCTCGGGCGGCTTGCCGCCGCCGACCTTGTCGATCAGGCGGAACCACGCCGCCTCGATCACGACCTGCGGCTTGCCCTGCATGGCGTCGCAGAGCGCGGCCCAGCAATCGGGCATCGTTGATGATGTCGCCGCCGTCGGCGCCTGCATCGGCCTCTGGGCGGGCGTCGGGCGGGCCGTCGGCGTGCCACCGCCGAGCACGGCGCGGAACTTCGCCCCGTACTTGGCAGCCATAGCCCGGGCGTCAGCCTTCTGGATGCCGCTGCCGGGGGCATTGATGTACTTGATTTTGCTCTCGGGGTTCCCCTGCTGGTCGGGCTCCGTGCCGATCACGACTGAGCACGCCCTGCCGCCGAAGTCAGACGGGTTCCCCTCAAACGCGGCCCAATCCCAGCCGGTCCAGCCCATGACCTCCTGGACGTTCCTGATCCCGCGTTCCGAAAGCGTGCCGTCCTTCTGAACGAGCGTAATCCATCCCTTCATGATCCGGCCCGCGACTTCGATGTCAAAAACACACATGAGTGCGTTTCCCTTGCTCTCGTAGAGCACCGCCGATTTCGTCACGGCGTCATACGTTCCCTCTGCCATCAGATCCATGTGGACCTCCTTTCGTGTTTGGTGAATCGTTACTTCCCGCAAATCGCCGACCACACGTCGGCGGTGCCTTCCGCGATCTGCATCTGTTCGCGGCACGTCCGGCTCTTAGCCATGCAGTGCGGCAGCTCGCTCGGGTAGAGCGTGCGCGTCCCGGCGCCCTGGCCCTTACCGTCCTTGCTCACAGCAACGTCGTAGCCGATAAACAGAACGTGGTCGGCCCACTCCCGGACCCGCAGGCGGATGCTGGCCTTGCCCGACGTCGGGCTCTGAAGCCGCGGCTCGTAGCGCAGCCAATCCTCGCCGGCCGGGTTGGGGACGTTGCAGGTGCAATCGTGGCATACCAGCACGACGTTGCGCCCGGCCCGGCAGTGGCGGTCGAGGTCGGCCAGCAGGGGCAGGAACGTGTCGAACACGAACCCGTAGCCCTTGCCAAAGCCGTAATCCTCGATGCTTTTGCAGGCGTGGCCCTTCTCGTGTTTCACGTTGAGAAGTGTGTCGGCGACGGCCATCTCTTCAGCCTTCGTCAGGCTGTCGATCACGATGGCGTCGACGCCGTCCCATCCCGGCGCCTGAAGCGCGGCGCGGAGGTCGGCCCATGTGTGGCAGTTCGGAACTACCTGCACCTGCGGTATGTCCCGCAGGCGGCCGAGGCTCTCGTCGAGGTCGAAGAAGACCACGCGGCCGGGAAAGTTCGCGGCCAGCGTCGTCTTGCCGATTCCGCCGGGCCCGTACAGCAGGACGCGGTGGCCTCCTGCTGACTGGACGGAGGCGAATTGGACGCCGGTTGCGGCCGCCTGTACGGGCGGGCGTGGCGCGGCGGGTATCGTGGGTCTGGTTGGTGCTGTCATGTGACTCCTTTTTCCTTTCTGTTGTGCCGACTACCTGTCGGCGATCAGCGGCAGTTCCGGCTGGTCGCTCACGGTCGAGTCGGTGGATTTCTTTTCCTTCACCGCCCAGGCGATTGTCGTTGACACGTTCGCCTCGGTTCCCTGCGGTGTGATCTTGCTGCCGATGGCGAGCGAGAATACCAGCTTCGCCTCGTCGTCCTCTTCGGCAGTGATCAGCATTTGGTTGCTGATCGCCGCGCGGATGGCGTCTCCGTGTTCGTCGATCAGCGCCGCCACGTCGTCGGCGACGCGCCGTAGCGCCTTGTCGATGATCGTCGTTGTCATTTGGACTCCTTCCTGGGTTGGTTCCACCGGTACGACTTGCACCGGGCGCACGCCTTCGGCGGCGTCTTGTTGCGGCCGTCCCATTCGTGGCCGCAGCGTTTGCATTTGTA
>JAAYCJ010000296.1 GCA_012729815.1 Phycisphaerae bacterium
CTGCTGAGGAGGCCAAACCATGACGCAGCGTGGGATCGTTTCCGGCAAACTTCTCGTATTGGTGTTGCTGCTCTGCGTGGTCAGTGGATGCGCCACGGTCCAGCCCTTCGGACCCGCGCCGCGCGTCGAAACCGCCCAGCCGCTCACCCAGGTCCCGGATGAGTACGCCTTCTACACCCCGCCCGCCGATCGATCCTTCTACCCGATCCTGCCCGACGGCGAGGTCAAGAACGTCATCCTCTTGATCGGCGACGGAATGGGCCTCGCCCAGGTCGCTTCCGCCCGAATCAAAGCCGTCGGAGCTGACGGATGCCTCCACGTGGATCGGCTGCCGGTCACCGGCTTTGCCACGACGCACTCGACTTCGTTGGTCACCGACTCCGCCGCCGCGGGAACCGCCCTGGCGACCGGCTGCAAAACCAGGAATGGGACGCTCGCGTTGCTGCCCGACCAGAGCCGCCTCAAAACCATTCTCGAGGCCGCCAGAGACAAAAAAATGGCGACAGGCCTGGTCGTGGTCTGCACGCCCAATCATGCCACCCCCGCCGCCTTCGCCTCGCACGTGCAATCCAGGACCATGGGGCCGGAAATCACCGAACAAATGCTGGAAAACAAGGTCGATGTCATCTTCGCCAGAGGAGATGCTGGTACGACAACCCAGCCGAGCCCTGACGCGTCTCAGGCCATACAGGCGGGATACCAGGTGGTGTCGAACCGCGACCAAATGGGAACTGTCATCGCCGACCAAACACCAGTGCTGGGTCTTTTTCGAGATGCTTCCGGCCAGAACCCGCCCATGCTCGCCGCCATGACCGCTAAGGCCATCGAAATCCTCAGTCGCGATCGAGACGGCTTCTTCCTCATGGTCGAAGGCAGCGACATCGACGGGGCCTGCCACGGGAACAACGCCTCCGGCTCCATCCAGAAAACGCTCCTCTTCGACCTGGCGATCAAGGAAGCTATCGAGTTCGCCCTCAAGGACAAGCACACCCTCGTAGTCGTCACCGCCGACCACGAAACCGGCGGCATGGCCGTCAACGGCGGCAGCCTCGACGGCAACGAAGTCAACGTAGGCTGGACCACCGGCGGACACACCGCCATTCCGGTTCCCGTCTACGCCTTCGGACCCGGCGCCTCTCGATTCATGGGCCTGCGAGACAACACCGAAATCCCACGCGTCTTTGCCCAACTCCTCGGCATCGACGATTTCCCCAAGGCATTCCCTCGCGAACAACTCTACAAGCATAAGCTCACCACGCAACTGACCTCGCCCAATTTCAGCCCGCCGGTCGTGCGTTCCGACAGCCTCTCCGGTTCCGAACAGTGGATCGAATACGCCTGGCCGACTCCGCAGACGGTCCATCGCCTGGTCTGCGCCTGGCCGTCGAACGACCTGCCCGCTCAGTACAAAATCGAATGGCACGACGGGACCGCCTGGCAACCGTGCAGCGGAACCGACGACTGGCGAACCCCAGCCGCCGACACCGAAGACTACACCATCGACCCCGTCCAAACCTCCCGCCTCCGGATGGTCATGCGGACCAAAACCGGCAAACCGGCCAAACACGCCCAATTCGACGCCTATCACATCCCAAGGCTGACGCCTCCAGTTGTTGAGGCGCAAGAGGACTGGTCGAAGGATTTTGCACCCTCAGCCGACGGCTTCATCCGCGACTGGCTCGTCTGCGGCCCGTTCCCCTCGCCGGGACTGCGCGAAGAGATCAAGGACAAACCGATCAACTGGGACCAGGATATGCTCGACAACTGCTGGATCTACGGCGCCGGCCGAGGCGAAGCGGTCATTCAGCCGCGGGTGGACCACGAGCATGTGGCCTTCTTCCCCGCCGGCACGCTGGCCCTGTGGAAACCGATGGATGTCCGAGTGGCCTGGCAGCCCGTCCACGCCGACGGCGACCGGCTTGACCTCAAGGACCGTTTCCTCAACAATATGATCGTAAAATCCGGACAGGTCGTCGAACAGTGCTTCGGATACGCCTGCGCCTACCTCGACGTCCCAC
>JAAYCJ010000297.1 GCA_012729815.1 Phycisphaerae bacterium
ATATCCGTCCCGAAAAACAGCCGGTCCTGAAACTCGTTCAAAAACTTCACCGCATACTCCGGATCGCGACTCAACGCATTGGCCCCGCTCCCAGCCGACAGGTCACCGTGCAGATTCCCATACTTCCGCATCAGCTTCGGCACCGCCCCCTCCTCGCGCACCGGGTACTTGGGATACCCGCCCCGATCCTCCTCCTTATCCAACGACCCCATCTCAGCCCAGAACGCCTGCGAATGACCGAAAAACTTCAGCTTTGGGAATCGCTGCAAACACTGCTCCAACTGAGGCAGCCCCGGATCGTCATACAACCCATAGATGCCGCCGATCCGAACCGCGATGTGAAACGTCACCGGCAGCCCAACCTCCTGCAAATGCTTGAACAGATTCTGCACCAGCGGGTCCAGAAACGCCACATTCGCCGTCACTTCCCCCAGTCCCTTGCAGCCGCGGTCCTTGTAGAAACTCAGGATATCACTCAACGGGGCATCCGGCGAATTCGTCATCGCCCGCGGGTCCACGTTGCAGAACGGAATGAACCGCCCGGGGAAATCCTTGACGACTTCCAGAACCTCCTCGTTCGACTGCGGCTCGTACGCGCACTCCGGCGACACCCCGGGCAGCAACACCGCCTGCTCGATCCCCAGCCGGTCGTACCGCTCTAAAAGCTGTTCCGGCGTCGCGTGTACCTGCTTGCCCCGACGAGGCGGGCCCGGAATCCGACGCGTGTGAACGTGAATATCGATAAACACCTACGAGCTCCTTCCGCTAGATTAACGTTAATAACGGCCGCGACACCCACTGTAACCCGTCGCGCTCCAAAAATCATCCCCCCAACCCGAGTTGATCCCCAAGCCAACGGTACGCCATCGCCCGCGCCTCCGCCGGAAAGCAGTGCCCCTTACGATGGAAGTACGTCACAAAACCCTCCGGCCGGCCCGCATCGCGGAAATAGTCGCTGACCGCCCGCGTTCCCTCCAACCAACCGATGTTACCGGGGAAATACTGGTCATTGATCGCGTGGATCATCATCAACCCGCGCGGCGCCGCCAGCATCGCCAGCCGGTCAAAATCGAACGGCAAATCCGCGGCGTCCACAAACGGCCGAAGCTTCCTGTAGTACACGTACTCATGATCGCCAAGCCTTGCCCACTCCCGGCGGCGCGGCTCAGTCCGCAAAAGCGCCGCTCCGCAGTTGATCACCGCCACCTTCACCCGCTCATCCAACGCGGCCAGCACCAGCGCGTCGTGTCCGCCCAGCGAATGGCCGATCGCCCCGATTCGCGTCGGGTCGATCTCGTCGAACGTCACCAGAAAATCCAGCGCCCGCCCAAGGTCCCATGCCGCTTTGCCGCCCGCCGACCACTCCGGCCACTTCTCGTACAGCCGATACGTGTCGTACGGCTTTACATTCGAATGCAGCCGCTGGCCCGCCGTGAACTGATCTGGGGCGAACGCCACAAAACCTTGCCGCACCAGGTCTATCGCATAGTGATATTGCGCCTCATCCGCCGACCCCACCGGCCCGTCCTTGCCCCACGGCTTGGTCTGATGCGGGCAAACCACCAGCGGCTGCGGGACGTCTGATCGCGATTTGGGCACCAGCAGATAGCCGTAGGCGCGGTCATCCGGCTCCACCCAATAGCTCAGCAGCCGCCGGACGTGATCGCCGCAATCCTCTTCCCGCTCGACCTTTACGTGCGGATTGACCTTTTCCGTCGGTCCCGAACCGATGATCCGGCCAAGCTCTTGAAGGAGTGTTTCCCGCTGGTGCATCCGCCCGTTCCGCCGTCAGATTCGTTGAACCATGACCCGCGCCGAGCCCGCCAAACGGGCCTCGGCGCCGTCGGCGACAATGCAACAGTTGCACTCGTAATCGCC